>NZ_BCPO01000158.1:0-8621 GCF_016586105.1 Burkholderia sp. E168m15 | reverse complement strand
TATTGCCTGACCGCGCGGAGCGACCTGAGCGCGGCCGCGCTCGATGCGTTGGTCGTGCGCGAGATCGCCGCGCAGCTCGACGGCACGGTCGCGCAGGTGGAGGCGCTCGACGTGTGGCACCGGTATCGCGCGTATCTCGATGCGCTCGCGACATTGCGCGATGCGGGTGCGGTCGACAAGTCCGACCTCGGCGCGTTGCAGCTCGCGCTCGATCAGCGCGCGTCGATCGCGTACCGCACGCTCGGCGACTGGAGTCAGCCGTTCTTCGGTGCGGAGCAGTGGCGGCAGCGCTATGACCTCGCACGATTGAAGATCACTCAGGATCGCTCACTGACGGATGCGCAGAAGGCCGAGCGGCTCGCGGCGCTCCAGCAGCAGATGCCGGCCGACGAGCGCGCGGCGCAGCAGCGGGTGGACCGGCAGCGCGCCGCGATCGACCAGATCGCGCAATTGCAGAAGAGCGGCGCGACGCCCGATGCGATGCGCGCGCAACTGACGCAGACGCTCGGCCCCGAGGCCGCCGCGCGCGTCGCGCAGATGCAGCAGGACGATGCGTCGTGGCAGAGCCGTTACGCGGATTATGCGGCGCAGCGTGCGCAGATCGAATCGGCCGGCCTGTCGCCGCAGGATCGCGATGCACAGATTGCCGCATTGCGGCAGCGTGTATTCACGAAGCCCGGCGAAGCCGTGCGCGCGGCATCGCTCGATCGCGGCGCGGGCAGCGCGCATTGACGAAGCGGGCGCCGCCGTGTGCGGCGCGCTTCACGCCGCGCGCGTGATGTTTCGCGGCAGATGTTGCTCGATGGTGTTGGCGAGCGTGTCGAACGCGGGCCGGATGCCTTCGTGCGCGACGCAGGCATAGCCGAGCAGCAGGCCCTGCCGCGCGGTGTCGAGGTTGCTGTAGTAGCTGGTGAGCGGGCGCACGATCACGCCCGCGTCGAATGCGCTCTGTGTGACTGCGCGATCGTCGCACGCGTCAGGCAGGCCGAGCACCAGATGCAGGCCGGCCTCGTCGCCCATCACCGGCAGCGCGTCGCCGAAGCGCGCGCGGATCGCGTCGATCATCAGTTGCCGGCGCTCGCCGTACAGCGTGCGCATTCGTCTGACGTGCGAAGTGAGGTGGCCGTCCATGATGAATTCGGCGAGCACGGCCTGCTGCATCAGCTGGCCTTCCCGATACAGCTCCGACAGCCCGGTGCGGAACGTGTCGACCAGATGCTCGGGCACGACCATGTAGCCCATCCGCAACCCGGGGAACAGCATCTTGCCGAGACTGCCGACGTAGATCACGCGGCCGCCGTCGTCGAGCCCCTGCAGCGACGCGAGCGGGCGGCTGCCGTAGCGGAATTCGCTGTCGTAGTCGTCCTCGATGATCCAGCAGCGGTGCTGGCGCGCATATTCGAGCAGCATGCGGCGCCGCGCGAGGCTCATCACCATCCCGAGCGGGTACTGGTGCGACGGCGTGACGAGCACGAGCCGCGGCGGATGCTGCATGTCGCTCGCGCGCGGATCGAGCCCTTCCTGGTCGACCGGCACCGGCGCCAGCGTGAGGCCGGCTGCCTGCAGCACGCTGCGCACGCCCCAGTAGCACGGCTCCTCGACCCACGCGCGATCGCCGATGTCGGACAGCAGCCGCACCGCGAGATCGATCGACTGATGGATACCGGTCGTGATGATCACCTGGTCAGGCGAGCATTTGACCGAGCGCGCGACGCGCAGGTAATCGGCGAGTGCGCGCCGCAGCGGCCGGTAGCCGCCGCCCGGCGCATAGGTCAGCAGCTCCGGATTGGCCTCCTTCCACAGCCGTGCCTGCAGGCGGCTCCACGTGCGGCTCGGGAATTCCGACACGTCCGGCACGCCTGGCATGAACGCCCCCCACTGGCGCCGCGAGACGCCCGCATGCTCGACCAGTTGCCGGCCGCGCATCGACAGGCTGCCCTGCGCGTCGGGCAGCGGCGGTTCGTCGGCCGCCGCCGGCGGCGGCGGGGCGCCCGGTACGCGGATCGCGGCGGCGTCCGGTCGCGTGTCGGCCACGTAGGTGCCGCTGCCAGTGGTCGTCAGCACGTAGCCTTCGGCGGTCAGCTGGTCGTACACGTGCAGCACGGTATTGCGCGCGATCGACAGGTCGCCCGCGAGCGTGCGCGAACTCGGGAGCTTTGTTCCTGGCCCCAATTCCCCCGTCAGAATCGCCTGCTGCATCAGCTGCAGCAGTTGCCGGTACATCGGCTCGGACGAGCTGCGGTCCAGACGGGCGGACAGCCAGTCGGCGACGATCACGGTATCCAAAGTGGTCCTACTAGGAATATTGAAATGGTTCCCTAGTATAGAACCGTGCGCGCCGTATAGTGGCTCGCATCTCAAAATCAATTGGCGCGGAACCAGGGGACAGCACGATGAAGTCCGATGATGTGATCGTCAGCTTTCGCGGCGTGCGGAAGACCTACGACGGCGAGACGCTGGTCGTCAAATCGCTCGACCTCGACATCCAGCGCGGGGAATTCCTGACGCTGCTCGGGCCGTCCGGCTCGGGCAAGACCACCTGCCTGATGATGCTGGCCGGCTTCGAATTCCCGACCGGCGGCGAAATCCGCCTCGACGGCGAGTTGCTGAACAGCGTGCCGCCGCACAAGCGCAACATCGGCATGGTGTTCCAGAACTACGCGCTGTTTCCGCACCTGACGGTCGAGCAGAACGTCGGGTATCCGCTGACGGTGCGCAAGCTGCCCGCCGCCGAGCGCGCGGAGCGCGTCGCGCACGCGCTGAAGATGGTGCAGATGGAGCGCTTCGCGAAACGCTATCCGGCGCAACTGTCGGGCGGCCAGCAGCAGCGCATCGCGCTGGCCCGTGCGCTCGTGTTCGAGCCGAAGCTGGTGCTGATGGACGAGCCGCTCGGCGCGCTCGACAAGCAGTTGCGCGAACACATGCAGTACGAACTGAAGGCGCTGCACGAGAAGCTCGGCGTGACCTTCGTGTACGTGACGCACGATCAGGGCGAGGCGCTGACGATGTCCGATCGCGTCGCCGTGTTCGACAAGGGCATCGTGCAGCAGCTCGACACCGTCGACCGCCTGTACGAATCGCCGTGCAACGAATTCGTCGCGAACTTCATCGGCGACAGCAACCGGCTGCGCGGCACCATCGCACGCGTCGACGGCGAATTCTGCGAATTCCGGCTCGACGACGGCACGAAGCTCGTCGGCCGCCATATCGGCGAAGCCGCCGAGGGCGCATCGGCCGTCGCGTGCATCCGCCCGGAGCGCATGAGTCTCGCCGCGCACGGCGTGAACGGTGCGAACGGTGCGAACGGCGCCGCCGCCAATTGCGTGAGCGGCGAGGCGCGCAGCCTCATCTATTTCGGCGATCACGTGCGCATGCGCTGCGCACTGCCGGGCCAGGACGAATGTTTCGTGAAGGTGCCGCTCGGCACCGGCGCGCTCGACGCGTTCTCGCCCGGCGCCCCGGTCTCGCTTGCGTTCTCGCCCGAACACCTGCGCGTGTTCGCGTGAGCATGGTTTACCCCGGTTTTTCGCAGCACGTCGTCAACAACAAAGCCCACTTCCACCACGAGAGGAGAGGAACCATCATGAAACGAGCAAGCTTTACCGCGCGCCGCACGGCGCTCGCGCTGGCCCTGGTCGCATTCGGCGCATCGGCCACCGCTGCCGAGCTCACGGTCGTCAACTTCGGCGGCGCGAACGGCGACGCACAGAAGGTCGCGTTCAACCAGCCGTTCGAGAAGGCGACCGGCAACAAGGTCACGGCCGTCGAATACAACGGCGAGCAGGCGAAGGTGAAGGCGATGGTCGAGGCGAAGCACGTCAACTGGGACGTGGTGGAAGTCGAATCGGGCGACCTGAACCGCGGCTGCGACGAAGGGCTGTACGAGAAGCTCGACTGGTCGAAGATCGCGAAGAAATCCGACCTGATTCCGGAATCGCCGCAGGTGTGCGGCGTCGGCTTCTTCGTGTGGTCGACGGCGCTGTCGTACAACGCGGACAAGCTGAAGTCGGCGCCCACCGGCTGGGCCGATTTCTGGAACGTGAAGAAATTCCCCGGCAAGCGCGGGATGCGCAAGGGCGCGCGCTACAACCTCGAATTCGCGCTGATGGCCGACGGCGTCGCGACGAAGGACGTCTACAAGGTGCTCGGCACGAAGGCCGGCCAGGATCGCGCGTTCAAGAAGCTCGACGAGCTGAAGCCGTACATCCAGTGGTGGGAAGCAGGCGCGCAGCCGCCGCAGTTCCTCGTCGCCGGCGACGTCGTGATGTCGACCGCGTACAACGGCCGCATCGACGCCGCGCAGAAGGAAGGCAAGAACCTGAAGGTCGTGTGGAACGGCAGCATCTACGACCTCGACTACTGGGCGATTCCGAAGGGTTCGCCGAACAAGGCGCTGGCCGAGCAGTACATCGCGTACTCGCTGACGCCGAAGCCGCAGCAGGCGTATGCGCAGCACATCGCGTACGGTCCGGCGAACATCGCGGCGATCAAGGCGCTCGACGCGAAGACGCTCGCGAACCTGCCGAACTCGCCGGCCAACGGCAAGAACGCGGTGCTGGAGGACATCGGCTTCTGGACCGACCACAGCGACGAGCTCGAACAGCGCTTCGCCGCATGGGCAACGAAGTAACCGGTCAGGCATCCTCACGGGTGTCGTGATGCAACCGGCCGCGCGACGCGTCGATCGCGTCGCGCGGCATTCCGCCGGCACGTGTCCGGCCGGAGAGACCAGTTGAATACGATGACGATCGCGCCTTCCTCGCCGTCGACCGCGGCGCTCAAGCGCGAGCTGAAGGCCGCCGAGGCCCGCAAGCGCACGATGGCGCTGCTGCTGGTCGCGCCGCTCGCGATTTTCCTGCTGCTGATTTTCGTCGTGCCGATCGGCACGCTGCTCACGCGTGCGGTGCAGAACCCGGAGATCGCGACCGCGTTGCCGAACACGGTCGCCGCGTTGTCGGGCTGGGACCGCAAGACGCCACCGGCGGACGCCGCGTATGTCGCGCTCGCGGCCGACATGACGAAGGTGGCCGACAGCGAGGCGATGGGCGCGCTCGCGCGGCGCCTGAACACCGAGATTCCCGGCTATCGCTCGCTCGTCGCGAAGACGGCGCGCGCGATGCCGCTGAAGGGCGACAATGACGCGGCGCTGACGCCCGCGCAGACGCGCGCCAAATTCATCGACCTCGATGCGCGCTGGGGCGACGTCGCGTACTGGCAGTCGATCGCGAAGAACGGCAGCCAGGTGTCGCCGTTCTACCTGCTCGCCGCGCTCGATCACAAGCAGGACGGCTTCGGTCACATCGTGCAGGCCGATCCCGACCAGTCGATCTATCTCGCGATCTTCGGGCGCACGTTCGTGATCGGCATCGCCGTCACGCTGTTCGCGCTGCTGCTCGGCTATCCGCTCGCGTACTGGATCTCGACGCTGTCGGAACGGCGCGCGAACCTCGTGATGATCCTCGTGCTGATTCCGTTCTGGACGTCGGTGCTCGTGCGCGTCGCCGCGTGGATCGTGCTGCTGCAGAGCGAAGGGCTCATCAACACGGCGCTGATCGGCAGCGGGCTGATCTCGCATCCGCTGACGCTGCTGTTCAACCGCGTCGGCGTGTACATCTCGATGACGCACATCCTGCTGCCGTTCATGATCCTGCCGCTCTACAGCGTGATGAAGTCGATTCCGCCGACCTACCAGCGCGCGGCCGTGTCGCTCGGCAGCCATCCGTTCGCCGCGTTCTGGCGCGTGTACGTGCCGCAGACCTATCCGGGCGTCGGTGCGGGCGCGCTGCTCGTGTTCATCCTCGCGATCGGCTATTACATCACGCCCGCGCTGCTCGGCGGGCCGAACGACCAGATGGTCAGCTATTACGTCGCGTACTTCACCAACGTGACGATCAACTGGGGCATGGCGTGTGCGCTCGGCGGGCTGCTGCTCGCGGCGACGCTCGTGCTGTATGCGGTATACGGGCGCTTCACGCGCACCAACGTGAGCCTCGGCTGAGCGCCGGGCACAGGGAAACGGGAAGGGGATGCCGACCATGAAACTCGCCAGGCCGCTGTTCGCGCCGCACATGTCGTTCGTCGAGCGCGCGTGGTACGTCGCGTTGCGCGTGCTCGTCGTGCTGACGCTGCTGTACCTGATCCTGCCGGTGCTCGCGATCGTGCCGCTGTCGTTCTCGTCGAGCACGTTCCTCGTGTATCCGATTCCGGGTTTCTCGCTGCGCTGGTACGAGAACCTGATCGCATCCGACGAGTGGCGCATGGCCGCGAAGAACAGCTTCATCGTCGCGCCGTCGGCGACCGTCGTCGCGACCGTGCTCGGCACGCTCGCGGCCATCGGCCTGACGAAAGCCGATTTCCGCGGCAAGGGGCTGCTGATGGCCGTGCTGCTGTCGCCGATGATCGTGCCCGTCGTCGTGGTCGGCGTCGGCATGTACCTGTTCTTCGCGCCGCTCGGGCTCGCGAATACCTACACGGGGCTGATCGCCGCGCATGCGGCACTCGGCGTGCCGTTCGTCGTGACGACGGTGGCCGCGACGCTGCAGGGCTTCAACCAGAACCTCGTACGGGCAAGCCTGTCGCTCGGCGCGAACCCGGTCACGACGTTCTTCCGCGTGACGCTGCCGGTGATCGCGCCGGGCGTGATGTCGGGTGCTCTGTTCGCATTCGCGACGTCGTTCGACGAAGTGGTCGTCACGCTGTTCCTCGCCGGCGCGGACCAGACGACGCTGCCGCGCCAGATGTTCACGGGCATCCGCGAGAACATCAGCCCGACGATCGCGGCGCTCGCCACGATCCTGATCATTTTCTCGACGAGCCTGCTGCTCGCGCTCGAATGGCTGCGCGGCCGCAATGCGCGGCGTGCGGTGACCTGACCTGACGCGGTGGCGCGACGGCGGTGCACGCGTGTCAAGCGTCGGCGCATTGTCGATGCTTGATGTCGCCGTCGGACGCGGCCGGGCCGGGCGCCGACACGACGAAGCTGGCCGCGAGCCCGACAGGCTGCCCGGCAATCGCCCGATCGTCGATCGTTGTGCGCATCGACGACGCCGCGCGCAAGGCACGGCATCCCGCAAGCTTTCGTTTCGCTGACTGACGGCGCGGCCGTCTGCACGTTCGGTGCGGCTCTGCAACAATACGGCTCGCGGTGCCGCGCGTTCCGTTCTTGCCGCACGGAGCGCTCGTCGCCGCGCCGCTCAATCCGCGACGCCGCGCGTCGCCCGTCAGCCGAGCCCATCTTGTCCGAATTCGCTTCCCCCGCCGGCGCGCACGAGCCGGCCGTCAACTGGCGCGCGATGTCCGCCGTGCTGCTGGCCGTCGCGCTCGCGACCCTCGACACCGCGATCGCGAACACCGCGCTGCCCGCGATCGCCGCCGACCTGCATGCGTCGCCGGCCGCGTCCGTGTGGATCATCAACGCGTACCAGCTCGCGATGGTCGCGACGCTGCTGCCGTTCGCATCGCTCGGCGACATCGTCGGTCACAAGCGCGTGTATGTCGCCGGGCTGGCGGTGTTCACGCTGGCGTCGCTCGGTTGTTCGCTCGCGTCGACGCTGCCGATGCTGACGGCCGCGCGCATCGTGCAGGGCTTCGGCGCGAGCGCGATCATGAGCGTCAACGTCGCGCTGATTCGCGGCCTGTTTCCCGCGCACCGGCTCGGGCGCGGCGTCGGCTTCAACGCGCTCGTCGTCGGCGTGTCGTTCGCGGTGGGGCCGACGATCGCGTCGCTGATCCTGTCGGTGGCCGCGTGGCCGTGGCTGTTCGCGGTGAACGTGCCGCTCGGCGTGTTCGCGCTTGCAGTCGCGATTCCGTCGCTGCCGCAGACGGCGCGCGGCAAGCATGCGTTCGATCCGGTGGCCGCGCTGTTCAACGTGATCACGTTCGCGTCGCTGATCTTCGCGCTCGGCGAATTCGCGCAGCGTGGGCCGCTCTCGGTCGTGTTCGCGGCTGCTGCGGTGGCATTCTCGTTCGGCTGGCTGCTGATCCGCCGCCAGGCCGGGCACCCGGCGCCGATGCTGCCGGTCGACCTGTTCCGCCGGCCCGTGTTCACGCTGTCCGCGCTGACCGCCGTCTGCGCGTTCGCCGCGCAGGGGCTCGCGTTCGTGTCGCTGCCGTTCTATTTCGAAACCGTCCTGCATCGCAGTGCTGTTGAAACGGGGTTCCTGATGACGCCGTGGTCGGCGATCGTCGCGCTCGCCGCGCCGATCGCGGGGCGGCTGTCGGATCGTTATCCGCCCGGGCTGCTCGGCGCGATCGGCCTTGCATTGCTGAGCGCGGGCATGGTGTCGCTCGCCGCGCTGCCGGTGTCGCCGGGCGTCGTCGACATCGGCTGGCGGATGATGCTGTGCGGCGCGGGCTTCGGTTTCTTCCAGTCGCCGAACCTGAAGGCGCTGATGTCGAGCGCGCCGCCGGAGCGCAGCGGCGGCGCGAGCGGGATCATCGCGACCGCGCGGCTGATCGGGCAGGCGACGGGCGCGGCGCTCGTTGCGCTATCGTTCGGGATCGCGGGGCGCCACGGACCGACGCTTGCGTTGATGCTCGGTGCGGGTTTCGCGGGCGCGGCGAGCGTCGCGAGCGGGCTGCGGCTGTTCGCGCCGTCGCATCGGGCCGGCGCGCCGGTCGTG
>NZ_BCPO01000157.1:0-33708 GCF_016586105.1 Burkholderia sp. E168m15 | reverse complement strand
CGCTCAGAACCCGCCCGACTTGATCAGCTGGTTGAGGTTCGCGATGTTCAGGCTGCCGAAGCCGGTCGTCAGATCCCAGCCGGTGCCGGCCTTGTAGCCATACCCCTGATAGCCGTTGTTGCCCGACACGACGTCGTAGCGCACGAGCGACGGATGCGACGGAATGTCCGCATAGAAGTTGCTGGCCGGGAAGCCGAGGCCTGTACCGTTCGCCGCGAGCAGGCGTGCCCAGAAGCCTGTGAAGATCGGTGCGGCGAGGCTCGTGCCGCCGATCTGCTGCAACTGGCCGTAGTTGTAGATGTACGCGCCCGTGCTTTGCGCGGCATCGAACGCGACGTCCGGCAACTGGCGATTGCTGCCCGACTGCCATGACGGCGCGGGCAGGATCGTGCTGACGCCGCCGCCTGTCGCCCACAGCTTGCCGTTCGAATCGAGCCCTTCGTTCCACACCGTCTCGTTCGAGAACGCGCCCGCCGACGTCGTATAGAGCGTCGTGCCGCCGATCGCGAGCACATGCGGCGACGAAGCCGGCCACGATACCGTGTAGTTCGAGCCGTCCGGATAGCCGCGGTTGTTGCACTCGTACACGCCTTCGTCGCCCGACGATACCGAGAACGTCTGGCCCTGCGCGGCGGCCGTCGTGAAGATCTGCTCCTCCGCGTCGAGCGTGCCGTCCGCGTTCGCATCGGTTTCGCACCAGCCGAGCGACACGTTGATCACCTTCGCGGTGTTGTCCGACACCGCGCGGTTGAACGCCTGTGTGAGGCCCGTGTTGCCGGCGGCGTTCAGGTCCGCCATGTAGAACACCAGCTTGCCGACCTGGCCGCCGGCCGAGCCGACGATCGACTGGCTGTCGAGATCCCATTCGCCCTGGCCGTCCTGGTCGTCGGTGTAGCTGCCGCCCGTGCCGTTGGTCTTGACGGTCTGCGTGGAAACCGTGCCGTAGCCGTTGCTCGACGTGAACTGCTTCAGGTCCTGCAGCGTCTGCGACACGCCGCCGATCGTGATGATGCCGACGGTCACGCCGGCCGCGGTCGGTACGCCGGTCGCGTTGTAGAGGCCCGGGAATTCCTTCGGATAGTGGCCTGTGGCCGTGCCGGCCGCGAGCGCCTGCGGTTTCGCCACGTTGCCGATGCGCAGCAGCGGCCGCGCACGCGCGACACTTTGCAGCCCGAGCACCGAGCCGACGACGTCGCCGAGTGCGCGCGGCACCTGCGCGGTCGACGTGTTGGCGAAGCCTGAACGGCCTGCGTACTCGAAGTGCACGAGCGACGTGTTGAAGGCCGTCTTCACCGTGCCGGCCGTGCCGCTGGCGGAGATCAGCAGCCGGTTCGGCGCGACCTCGACGTTCGTGAAGCCGCTCTTGTGCAGATAGTCGACGACCGACTGCACCTGCGCATCGGTCGGCGCGTAGTTCGCGAGGAACTGCTCGTGCGTCAGGTACTGGCGATAATGCGCGCTGCCGGGCCGGTTCACGTCGCGCGCCAGCTGCTTGAGCTGCGCGGCGTTGCGCAGCTTCAGGCTGACGACGACGTTGGTCGTCTCGCCGGCCGCGAGTTCGAGCGACGGCGCCGCACTGCGCGCCATCAACTGCGGGCCGGTCAGAAAGGCTTTCGTATGGGTATCGACCCAATCCGTCGCCGCATGCGCCGCAACGGCGGCGAACACGAGCGGTGCCACGCACGCCAGACGGCGGGGCGACGGAAGGGGAAGGGCAAACCAGGCGTTCCTTTTCATCGGGAGTCCTTTTTAGGAGAGGCGACGTTACTGGAACCCCCGGCCCTTGTGGGGCCGCGAGCGGTGACGAGCGTAGGGCGTCGGTGGCGTTCGGGTAGCTGCCATTTTCCATAGCTGTCAGTTCTGACAATGGGACGCATGAGTGCGCGCGCGGCGTCGTACATGTTGACGATGGCGAGGCCGGCGGGCGGAACCGGTTCGCGGTACGACGGTGCGGCGACGCGCGTCGCTCACACGCACGAGTCGTTCGTTGCAGCGTTGGAATGTGCGCGTTCGTGGAG
This sequence comes from Burkholderia sp. E168m15, assembly GCF_016586105.1. Taxonomy (NCBI): domain Bacteria; kingdom Pseudomonadati; phylum Pseudomonadota; class Betaproteobacteria; order Burkholderiales; family Burkholderiaceae; genus Burkholderia; species Burkholderia sp. E168m15. Next base: position 31,690 of record NZ_BCPO01000157.1, on the reverse strand, counting down.
GTGAGACCGCGTGGATGCATGACGTTTGCGTGTCAATGGCGGCACGCCGTATCGCACTATGTGGTCATTGGAAGCAACCCGTCAGGAACGGCTTCGTGCAGGCACAAGAACGGGGCAGGCCGACTCCGGACGTTTCCCGAACTGTGGAACGGCGCGTCGGGCAGTCTTGCAGGCTGCTTTCGGATCGCGCGTCACAATCGCCGATTAGAAGAAATGCTCGAATCCGGCGCGGGCGCGGGCCGGTGCGACGCACGCACCCGTGGCGCGAGATCGAACGACGTCGTTCGCGAAATCCCGCCTTGACGTGCGGCGCTCAGCAGATATTATCCAATTCATAACCATCGAGTTATGGATTTTGCCCGGCATGCAGACCGCTCACGACACGCTGTTCCGCACACTCGCCGATCCCACGCGCCGCGCGCTTTTCGAGCGGCTCTGCGCGGAGGGCGAGCTGACGGTTGCCGCGCTGACCGCCCACGCGGGCGTGTCGCAGCCGGCCGTGTCGAAGCACCTTGGCGTACTGAAGCAGGCCGGGCTCGTGAACGACCGTCACGAAGGCCGGCAGACGCACTACAGCGCGCAGCCGCAGGCGCTGGCCCCGTTGATCGACTGGACGAGCCAGATGGCGGGCTTCTGGCAGAGCCGGTTCGATGCCCTCGAAGATCTGCTCAAAAGGATGGATCAGTAATGAACCAAGCCACTACCGAAACGCGCTCCGTCGTCGTCGACCGGGAACTGCCGCATCCGCCGGAGAAGATCTGGCGCGCGCTCACGCAACCGCACCTGATCGAGGCTTGGCTGATGAAGAGCGACTTCGAGCCCGTCGCGGGCCGTGCGTTCAGCTTTCGCGCGGACTGGGGCTCGGTCGACTGTACGGTCCTCGCGATCGAGCGGCACCGCACGCTGTCCTATACGTGGGCGGCCCACGGCCTCGAAAGCGTCGTGACGTGGACGCTTACGCCGACGCCGGCCGGCACGCACCTGCGCATGGAGCAGGCGGGCTTCCGTACGGATCAGGAACAGGCCTACCGCGGTGCGCAGCACGGCTGGGTGCGGTTCTTCGATTCGCTCGAACAGGTGCTGGCGCACCCCGACGAAGGCACGGAGGCCCGCTCATGAGCGCAGCATCGGACCCGACCCCGTCGGAGCGTATCGATGCGCTGATCGCCGGCATCGTCGACTGGCGCGGCAAGACGTTCGCCGAGCTCCGGCAGACGATTCTCGCGGCGGACGACAGCATCGTCGAGGAATGGAAGTGGATGGGCAGCCCCGTGTGGTCGTGCGACGGGATGATCGCGGTCGCGAACGCGCACAAGGGCAAGGTGAAGCTGACGTTCATGCACGGCGCGAAATTGCCCGATCCCGACCAGCTGTTCAACGACGGCCTCGAAGGCAATGCGCGGCGCGCGATCGATTTCTTCGAAGGCGACAAGCTCGACAAGCGGGCGTTGAAGCACCTCGTGCGCGCGGCGATCGAATACAACCGCACCCATCTGAAGAAGAACGCGCGGGCGGGTTCCTCCGCGGGCGCGAAGGTGCGAAGCAGCAAGGCGGCGTGACGCGCGAGCCGGATGCCGGCCGGTGACATCCCGCGAAAGCGTGGCGCCGCCGTGCGGTCGACGCTACGCCGCGGGCCCACCGAGCGACAGACGAAAAAAAGCCCGACACGAGGTCGGGCATCCAAATCGGCCGCAACCGCCCGCGAGGCGGCTGCGGCACCTGCAACAGCCGCGCGCTTACGCTGCGAGCAGCGAGCGCAGCACGAACGGCAGAATCCCGCCGTGCTTGTAGTAGTCGACTTCGATCGGCGTATCGATGCGCAGCAGCACCGGCACGCGCTGCGTTTCGCCGTTCTTGCGATGGATCACGAGCGTGACGTCCTGCTGCGGCTTGAAGTCGTCGCCAAGGCCTTCGATGTCGTACGTCTCTTCACCGGTGATGCCGAGCGACTGGACGCTGTCCGCGCCCTTGAACTGCAGCGGCAGCACGCCCATGCCGACCAGGTTCGAGCGGTGGATGCGCTCGAAGCTGCGTGCGATCACGGCCTTCACGCCGAGCAGCTGCGTGCCCTTCGCGGCCCAGTCGCGCGACGAGCCCGTGCCGTACTCTTCGCCCGCGAACACCACGGTCGGCGTGCCGGCTGCGACGTACTGCATCGCTGCGTCGTAGATCGACTGCTGTTCGCCGCTCGGCTGGTGGATCGTCAGGCCGCCTTCGACGCGCGTGCCGTCCGCCTTCGGCGGGATCATCAGGTTCTTGATCCGGACGTTCGCGAACGTGCCGCGCATCATCACGTCATGGTTGCCGCGGCGCGAGCCGTAGCTGTTGAAGTCGGCCTTCTGCACGCCGTTTTCCTTCAGCCACTTGCCTGCCGGCGAGTCTTCCTTGATCGAGCCTGCCGGGCTGATGTGGTCGGTCGTGACCGAGTCGCCGAAGATGCCCAGTGCGCGCGCGCCCTTGACCGTCGGGATCGATGCAGCCGGCTCCATCGAGAAGTCGTTGCCGAAGAACGGCGGCTCGGCGATGTACGTCGACTTCGGCCAGTCGTAGACCTCGCCCGATTCGCCCTCGATCTTGCTCCAGAGGTCGCCCTTCTTGGTCAGCTTCGAGTAGTTGTCCTCGAACTTCTTCGGATCGAGCGCGAACTTGAGCAGCGCGTGGATTTCGTCGCTCGTCGGCCAGATGTCGCCGAGGTAGATGTCACGGCCGCCCTTGCCCTTGCCGACCGGCTCGGTCATCAGGTCACGCGTGATGTTGCCGGCGATCGCGTACGCGACGACCAGCGGCGGCGACGCGAGGAAGTTCGCGCGGATGTTCGGGTGGATACGCGCTTCGAAGTTACGGTTGCCGGACAGCACGGCCGCCGCGACGATGTCGTTCTTCGTGATCGCCTCGTTCAGTTCCGGCGTCAGGTCGCCCGCGTTGCCGATACAGGTCGTGCAGCCGTACGCCGCGACTTCGAAGCCGAGCTTCGACAGGTAGGGCAGCAGGCCCGTCTTCGTCAGGTATTCGGTGACGATGCGCGATCCCGGTGCGAGCGAGGTCTTGATCTTCGGATCGACCGTGAGGCCGGCCTCGACCGCCTTCTTCGCGAGCAGGCCGGCGGCCAGCAGCACGCTCGGGTTCGACGTGTTCGTGCACGACGTGATCGCGGCGATCAGCACGTCGCCGTTCTTCACGTCGACGCCGTTGCTCGTCGTGTATTGCGTGTTCAGGTCTTCCGCCTTCTTCGCGAAGCCGTTTTCCGCGACCGGCTTCGAGAACAGGTCGGTGAACGTCGACTTGACGTGGCCGATCTCGATGCGGTCCTGCGGGCGCTTCGGGCCGGCCAGCGACGGCGCGACCGTCGCGAGGTCGAGCGTCACCGTCTTCGTGTAGTCGATGTCGCCGGCCTTCGGGATGCCGAACAGGTTCTGCGCCTTGAAGTAGTTTTCGAACGCGGCGATTTCGGCCTTCGTGCGGCCCGTGCCTTCGAAGTAGTCGATCGTCTTTTCGTCGACCGGGAAGAAGCCCATCGTCGCGCCGTATTCCGGCGCCATGTTGCCGATCGTCGCGCGGTCCGGCAGCGACAGCGAGCGCGTGCCTTCGCCGAAGAATTCGACGAACTTGCCGACGACCTTCTCCTTGCGCAGCATTTCGGTGATCGTCAGTACCAGGTCGGTGGCCGTCACGCCTTCGCGCAGCTTGCCCTTCAGCTCGACGCCGACGACGTCCGGCGTCAGGAAGTACACCGGCTGGCCGAGCATGCCGGCTTCCGCCTCGATGCCGCCCACGCCCCAGCCGACCACGCCGATGCCGTTGATCATCGTCGTGTGGCTGTCCGTGCCGACGAGGGTGTCCGGGTAGTACACGGTGTCGCCGCCGTCGGTCTTCTTGTGGACGCCGCGCGCGAGGTATTCGAGGTTCACCTGGTGGACGATGCCCACGCCCGGCGGCACGACCTTGAACGTGTCGAACGCCTGCATGCCCCACTTCATGAACTGGTAGCGCTCGTTGTTGCGCTGGAATTCCAGCTTCATGTTCAGGTCGAGCGCGTCCTTCTGGCGGAAGTAGTCGATCTGGACCGAGTGATCGACGACGAGATCGACCGGGACCAGCGGTTCGATCTTCTTCGGGTTCTTGCCCGTGCGTTCGGCGACGCCGCGCATGGCCGCGATGTCGGCGAGCAGCGGTACGCCCGTGAAATCCTGCAGCACGACGCGCGACACGACGAACGGAATCTCGTCGACGCGCTTCGCGGTCGGCTTCCAGTTCGCGAGCTGCTCGATGTGCTCTTCGGTGATCTTCTTGCCGTCGTAGTTGCGCAGCACGGACTCGAGCACGATGCGGATCGACACCGGCAGGCGTTCGATCTTCGTCTTCAGTTCCTTGCCGAGCTGCGGCAGCGAGTAGAACTTGCCTTTGCCGGAACCGCTGTCGAATTCCTTGAGGGTCTTGTGGAGATTGTGGGCCATGGTGATTTTCCTGGGTTTAAGGCTAGGAAACTACGTGTCCTGTAAATGACGGCTATATCACGTACAAGTCGACGTACTCATCGACCGGCATCGCTTCGAGCTTTGCCTGGTCCAGCGACACGTCGAGAATCGCTTGTTGCTGCTTGGCCGGAAAGCGACGGGCGAGGTTGGTCCTGAACTTCTCGACCAGGAGCGGAACGCCTTCGGCGCGCCGCCGCCGATGGCCGAGCGGATACTCGACCGCCACTTCGGCAAGCTTCGATCCGTCCGTGAACGCGATCGTCAGCGCATTCGCGATCGATCGCTTGTCCGGATCGTGGTAATCCTTTGTGAACTGCGGATCCTCGACGCACACGGTTTTCGCGCGCAGCGCGTCGATGCGCGGGTCCGCCGCGGCCGCGTCTTCATAGTCGGCCGCGGTCAGCCGGCCGAACAGCAGCGGCACGGCGACCATGTACTGGATGCAGTGGTCGCGGTCGGCCGGATTGGCGAGCGGGCCCTGCTTGTCGATGATGCGGATCGCGGCCGCGTGCGTGCGGATCGTGATCCGGCTGATGTCGTCGGTCGTGCGGCCCGCCGCGGCGAGCTGCGCGTGCAGCTGCAGCGCGGCCTCGGCGGCCGTCTGCGCATGAAATTCGGCGGGGAATGCGATCTTGAACAGCACGTTTTCCATCACGTACGTGCCGTACGGGCGCTGGAAGCGGAACGGCTTGCCGTCGAACAGCACGTCGTAGAAGCCCCAGGTTTTGGCGGTGAGCGCCGACGGATAACCCATTTCACCCGTTTTCGCGATCAGCGCGAGGCGCACCGCGCGGGACGTGGCATCGCCGGCCGCCCACGATTTGCGCGAACCGGTGTTCGGCGCATGGCGGTACGTACGCAGCGCGTGGCCGTCGACGAATGCGTTGGAGACCGCGTTGATCAGCTCGTCGCGCGTGAGCCCGAGCAGGCGCCCGACGACGGCCGTCGATGCGACCTTCACGAGCAGCACGTGGTCGAGCCCGACCGCGTTGAACGAGTTCTCGAGCGCGAGGCAGCCCTGGATCTCGTGGGCCTGGATCATCGCGACTAGCACGTCGCGCATCGCGAGCGGCTTCCGGCCGGCCGCGCGGGCCGTGCGGGAGAGCCAGTCGGCCGTCGCCAGGATCCCGCCGAGGTTGTCGGACGGATGACCCCATTCGGCGGCGAGCCAGGTGTCGTTGAAGTCCAGCCAGCGGATCATCGCGCCGATGTCGAACGCGGCCTGGACGGGATCCAGCTGGAAGGACGTGCCCGGCACCTTCGCGCCGTTCGGCACGATCGTGCCGGGCACGACGGGGCCGAGCAGCTTGGTGCAGGCAGGGTAGGACAGCGCCTCGAGTCCGCATCCGAGCGTGTCGATCAGGCAATGACGCGCCGTCTCCAGCGCGAGCGCGCCGTCGATGCCGGTGTTCAGCACGTAGTCGACGATGTCGACGAGTACCGAATCCGGCGCGGGGCGGACGTTGGAGACCGGGGCGGACATCGAGGGGCCGGGGGACGCTTAGTTCGCGGCCGGCTTCAGCTCGTTCGACTGCGTCGGCGCTGCGTTGCCCTGTGCCATTTCCGGCGTCACGCATTCGTCCGCGAGACGCTCGCCGCCGTTCGCGTCGGAGAACAGCATCGCCTTGGTCGGGATCACGACCAGCTTGAAGCCGGCTGCCGGATCGTAGAACGTGTCGGCGCCCGTCGTCGTGGCCTGACGCGGCAGCTTGTAGTTCTTCTTCGCCCAATGAACCGTGACGACCTGGTCGCGCTTCATGTCGCCGGCGAGGTCGAACGACAGGCCTTCCTTACAGGCCCACTTGACCGCGCCGTCCGGTACCGGATCGACCTTGGCGGCTGCGCGCGCCTGCGCCTTCTTGCTGCGCGGGATGATGCGCTTGGCCGGCGCCGGGCGCTTGGCCGTGGCCTTCTTCGCGGTCGTGGTGGCCGTACCCTGGGCAAACGCGCTCGGAGCCGACACCAGCATCGTGGCGGACAAGGCGCCGATGGCGGTAGCGATCAGGAGTTTCTTCATGGAGTCAGAACCTTTCGATAATCAGTTGACAAGGGCCGGCAATCGAAACTGCCGGCCGGGTTGAAACTGCACGCGCCCCGAAAGCGCGCAGCGGCCGCTATTTTCACCTATTTGGCCGCGCATATATCAGGTTTTCGGGCTCCGTTACGTTTTTTGTCGTTTCGCAAACCTCTGTCCGGCTTGCGTCCCGGCGAATGCATGAAACGCGTGTATCGGCCGGCGGCGCGCCCTCAAGGCGCGGCGCCCGCGGCGGCCGGGCCGAACAGCGGCGCGGCCTCGTCCGGTACGGGCTGGCCGGTGGCCCGCGCACGGCGCAGCACCGACCAGTAATAACGGTAACTCGCGCGATCGTGCAGCGTATCACCGTGGCGCGTCGGGCCCCAGTCGGCGGCCTGCGCGGCGAGCAGGATCTCGGCGGCCAGCGTGACTTCGTCGGTGCGCGGCGCGAAGGCGTCGACGATCGGGCGGATCTGCGCGGGATGGATGCTCCACATCCGCGTGAAAGCGAATTCGTCGCGCGCGCGGCGTGCATCGCCGGCGACGACGCCCATGTCGCGCACCTCGGTCGTCACGTTGTGCGACGGCGTCTTGCCGTGCGCATGACAGGCCGCGGCGATTTCCAGCTTCGCGCGGCGCACGAGCGGGTGGTCGAACTGGCCGGGCGAGCGCATCGCGGAATCGGGGATCGCGCCGTGGTGCGCGGAGACGAAATCCATCAGCCCGAAGCTCAGCGTGCCGACCGTTGGCAGTGCGGCGAGAGCGGCCGCCTGCGCGAGCGCGCCGTGCGTCTCGATCAGCACGTCGACCGGGATCGGCTGCGCGATGCCCAGTTCGCGGCGCGTGCCTTCGATGAACGCGGTCATTTCGGCCGCGTCGGCGGCGTTCGCGATCTTCGGCAGCGTGATGTAGGCGGGTGCGCGCGACGCACGCAGCACGATGCGCACGTCGTCGCGCCAGTGCGGGTGGGAAAAGTCGTGGATACGGACGCCGACGCGGCCGAAGCGGTTCTCGGCGCTGCCGAGCAGGTCGGCGACGAGCGCCGCGTGGGCGGCTTCCTGGCCGACGGTCGCACCGTCCTCGCAGTCGAGCGTGAGGTCGAACACCGGGCCCAGCTCGGCCTGCAGCGCGAGCGACTTGCGCATCAGCTTCTCGCTGCCCGCGTAGTGATCGCAGCAGGGCAGGATCGCGGGCGGGGACGCCCCGTCGTACAGCACTTGTGCAGGAGTGAGCGCGGCCATCTCGTCTACGTCAGGGGAGCGTGTCAACGTGGAGAAAATCGGATTCGGGCAGGTTCTGGGCCGGTGCGCGGCGGGCGCGGGGCGGCAAAACGTGCGCGGATCGGATCGGCCGGCACGGGCCGGCGGCATGCCGGCCCGTGCCGCAGCCGGGCGCCCCGAAGGCCGCCCGGCACGATGCGTGATGCTTAGTTCTTCAGCAGGTGGGCGACGCCATCGCGCTCTTCGAGCAGCTCGGCCAGCGTGCCGTCCATCTTCTCGCGCGAGAACGCGTCGATTTCCAGGCCTTCGACGCGCTTGTATTCGCCGTTTTCGCAGGTGACCGGCACGCCGTAGATGATGTCTTCGGGAATGCCGTACGAGCCGTCCGACGGGATGCCCATCGTGACCCACTTGCCGTTCGTACCGAGCACCCAGTCACGGACGTGGTCGATCGCCGCGTTGGCTGCCGACGCCGCCGACGACAGGCCGCGCGCTTCGATGATCGCCGCGCCGCGCTTGCCGACGGTCGGGATGAACGTGTCGCGGTTCCACACGTCGTCGTTGATCAGCTTCAGCAGCGATTCGCCTTCGGCGGTCGCGAAGCGGAAATCCGGGTACATCGTCGGCGAGTGGTTGCCCCACACGGCGAGCTTCTCGATCGACGCGACCGGCTTGCCCGACTTCGCGGCGAGCTGCGACAGCGCGCGGTTGTGGTCGAGGCGCAGCATCGCCGTGAAGTTCTTCTTCGGCAGATCCGGCGCCGACTTCATCGCGATGTACGCGTTCGTGTTCGCCGGGTTGCCGACGACCAGCACCTTCACGTCGCGGCTCGCGACTTCGTTCAGCGCAGCGCCCTGAACCGTGAAGATTTCGGCGTTTGCCGACAGCAGGTCCTTGCGCTCCATGCCCTTCGAGCGCGGACGTGCGCCGACCAGCAGCGCGACGTCTGCATCCTTGAATGCAACCTTCGGATCGTCGGTGATCACGACGCCGGCGAGCAGCGGGAACGCGCAGTCGTCGAGTTCCATCACGACGCCCTTGACGGCGCCTTGGGCTTGCGGGAGGTCGAGCAGTTGCAGGATGACCGGCTGGTCCTTGCCGAGCAGGTCGCCGTTCGCGATGCGGAACAGCAGGGAGTAAGCGATTTGACCTGCGGCGCCGGTGACGGCAACGCGCTTTGCGGGCTTAGCCATTGAAAATCTCCAGGACGGGTGAAGCGTTGGACGCGAGCGAAAACGCCATTCTATGCGCGTTGTGCGTAGCGTTGCATTGAAGCAGGGCGGAGGACTCGCGATGGCAGACGCGGTGAACCTGGAGACGGCCGTGGCACGTAGCCGGGGACGCGCTGTTGCACCCGCGAACCCTTGCTCGACCGGGAGTGTAGGAGCCGTCAGGCGCAAAGTCAAACGGTATCATATGTCTTATATAAGACAGATGTTTTGCGGAAATTGAGTGGACGAAAAAGTGCGGTTTGTGATGAAATGCGCGCCATGACATCGAACCAGGCGAACACCGCGAATCAGACCGGCGCAGGCGGCCCAGGGCAGCCGGGCGCGGGCGATCCCGCAGCCTCGCCCGCGGCCTCCGCGTCGCCGACGTTCAGCCCGTTATACCAGCAGATCAAGTCATTGATCACGCAAAGTCTCGAATCCGGCGAATGGAAGCCGGGCGAGATCATCCCCAGCGAAGTGGAGCTCGCGGCCCGTTACAAGGTCAGCCAGGGCACCGTGCGCAAGGCGATCGACGAACTGGCCGCCGAAAACCTCGTCGTCCGGCGGCAGGGCAAGGGCACTTTTGTTGCAACGCACAATGAGGATCGCGCGCAGTTCCGTTTCCTGCGTCTCCTGGCCGATGACGGTGCCGAGCACCCGCACGTGAGCCGCCTGCTCGAATGCCGGCGCCTGCGTGCGCCGGCGGAGATCGCGCGGCAGCTCGACCTGAAGCCCGCCGATCCCGTCGTGCAGGTGCGCCGCCTGCTGGAATTCGACAGCGAAGTGACGGTGCTCGACGAGATCTGGCTGCCGGGCGCGATGTTCCGCGGGCTCACGTTCGAGCGGCTGAGCGAGTACAAGGGGCCGCTCTACGCGATGTTCGAGACGGAGTTCGGTACGCGGATGATCCGCGCGACGGAGAAGATCCGCGCGGTGGCGGCGGACCCGGCGGTGGCCGACCTGCTGCACGTGCCGGCGGGGTTCCCGTTGCTGTCGGTCGAGCGCGTGTCCTATACGTACGGGGACCGGCCGGTGGAAGTGCGTCGCGGCTGGTATGTCACAACCGGGTACTACTATCAGAATGACTTGAGCTGACGACGTTCGGCTCAGCCGCGTGCATTCGCGTTTCCCACGCTCGCGAAGCACGTTTCGGGCCGCCTTTGTTCTTGTTCGCGCAATTATCCAGAGCAGACTTTCGCTGCAGCGCGATATAAAAAGGCGCTAAAATCGCGGATTAGTGTGACAACATAGTAGGGGTCTAGCATGACTGACGCAGTAAGAAAGCCGAGGCCGGAATACCGGAACATCGGAATCGGCGACATCACGTTGAAATATCGCATGCCGCTGGCCGCGATATTGTCGATTCTCCATCGTATCAGCGGCGCGCTGCTGTTCCTGTTCCTGCCGTTCCTGCTGTTCCTCTTCGACCAGAGCCTCACCTCCGAGCTCAGCTTCGAAGTCTTCAAGGCTTTCCTCTCCAACATCGTCGTCAAGCTGGTCGTCCTCGCGTTGTCGTGGGCCTTCTTCCACCATTTCTGCGCCGGCATTCGCCACCTGCTGATGGACGTCAACCACGACGCCGTCACGAAGGAAGGCGGCAAGCGGACGGCAGTCGTCGTCTTTGTCGTCTCGATCGCGCTGACGATCGCCATGGCACTCAAACTGTTCGGAGCATTCTAAGAAAATGGCAGCCAACAACCGAATCGGCTCGAAGCGCCTCGTCGTCGGCGCACACTACGGCCTGCGCGACTGGCTCGCGCAGCGCGTCACCGCCACGATCATGGCGGTCTACACGGTCATTCTGCTCGTCCTGTTCTTCGGCGCGCACGATTTTTCGTACGAAGGCTGGGCATCGATCTTCGCCGCGCAATGGATGAAGCTCGCGACCTTCGTGATGCTGCTTTCCCTCTTCTACCACGCATGGGTCGGCGTGCGCGACATCTGGATGGACTACGTGAAGCCCGTCGGTGTGCGCCTGCTGCTGCAATCGCTGACCATCGTCTGGCTGCTCGCATGTGCGGGCTACGCCGCGCAGATTCTCTGGAGAGTGTAAAGAATGGCTGCAATCAAAACTTCCCTCCCGCGCCGCAAGTTCGACGTCGTGATCGTCGGCGCAGGCGGCTCCGGCTTGCGCGCAGCGCTGCAACTGTCGCGCGCGGGCCTGTCGGTCGGCGTGCTGTCGAAGGTGTTCCCGACGCGTTCGCACACGGTGGCCGCGCAGGGCGGTATCGGCGCGTCGCTCGGCAACATGAGCGAAGACAACTGGCACTACCACTTCTACGACACGATCAAGGGCTCCGACTGGCTCGGCGACCAGGATGCGATCGAGTTCATGTGCCGTGAAGCGCCGAACGTCGTGTACGAACTCGAGCACTTCGGCATGCCGTTCGACCGCAACGCGGACGGCACGATCTACCAGCGCCCGTTCGGCGGCCATACCGCGAACTACGGCGAGAAGCCGGTCCAGCGCGCTTGCGCGGCCGCCGACCGTACCGGTCACGCGCTGCTGCACACGCTGTACCAGCAGAACGTCGAAGCGAAGACGCAGTTCTTCGTCGAATGGATGGCGCTCGACCTGATCCGCGACGCGGACGGCGACGTACTCGGCGTGACGGCCCTCGAGATGGAGACGGGCGACGTCTACATCATGGAAGGCAAGACCACGCTGTTCGCGACGGGCGGCGCAGGCCGGATCTTCGCGGCATCGACGAACGCGTTCATCAACACCGGCGACGGCCTCGGCATGGCGGCGCGCTCGGGCATCGCGTTGCAGGACATGGAGTTCTGGCAGTTCCACCCGACCGGCGTGGCCGGCGCGGGCGTGCTGATCACCGAAGGCGTGCGCGGCGAAGGCGGTATCCTGCGCAACGCGAACGGCGAGCGCTTCATGGAGCGCTACGCGCCGACGCTGAAGGATCTGGCGCCGCGTGACTTCGTGTCGCGTTCGATGGACCAGGAAATCAAGGAAGGTCGCGGCGTCGGTCCGAACAAGGATCACGTGCTGCTCGACCTGTCGCACATCGGCGCCGAGACGATCATGAAGCGTCTGCCGTCGATCCGCGAAATCGCGCTGAAGTTCGCGAACGTCGACGCGATCAAGGAACCGATCCCGGTCGTCCCGACGATCCACTACCAGATGGGCGGCATCCCGACCAACATCCACGGTCAGGTCGTCGGCACGTCGCGCGATCACAAGGAACCGGTCAACGGCTTCTACGCAGTGGGCGAATGCTCGTGCGTGTCGGTGCACGGCGCGAATCGTCTGGGCACGAACTCGCTGCTGGACCTCGTGGTGTTCGGCCGTGCGGCCGGCAACCACATCGTCGAGCACGTGAAGAACCAGAAGGAACACAAGCCGCTGCCGGCTGACGCAGGCGAATTCTCGCTGGCGCGCCTGGCGAAGCTCGAGAAGTCGAGCTCGGGCGAGTACACGCAGGACGTCGCGAACGACATCCGCGCGACGATGCAGAAGCATGCAGGCGTGTTCCGCACGTCGGCGCTGCTGAAGGAAGGCGTCGCTCAGATGGCCGACCTGAAGGCGCGCGTGGAAAACATCCACCTGAAGGACAAGTCGAAGGTGTTCAACACCGCGCGCGTCGAAGCGCTCGAGCTGGAGAACCTGATCGAAGTGGCTCGCGCCACGATGGTGTCGGCCGAAGCGCGCAAGGAAAGCCGCGGTGCACACGCACACAGCGACTACGAACACCGCGACGACGACAACTGGCTGCGCCACACGCTGTGGTACAGCGAAGGCGATCGCCTCGACTACAAGCCGGTTCAAATGAAGCCGCTGACGGTCGAATCCGTGCCGCCGAAGCCGCGCACGTTCTAAGCCGAGTCAAAGGGAATCCGAAATGGCAAAACGCATTTTTGAAGTCTACCGCTACGATCCGGACAAGGACGCAGCGCCGCGCATGCAGACGTACGAGCTCGAGATCCAGCATGAACGCATGCTGCTCGACGCGCTGGTCAAGCTGAAGGCACTGGACGAGACGCTGTCGTTCCGCCGCTCGTGCCGTGAAGGCGTGTGCGGTTCGGACGCGATGAACATCAACGGCAAGAACGGTCTCGCGTGCCTGACGAACCTGAACGACCTGCCGCAGAAGATCGTGCTGCGTCCGCTGCCGGGCCTGCCGGTCGTGCGCGACCTGATCGTCGACATGACGCACTTCTTCAACCAGTACCACTCGATCAAGCCGTACCTGATCAACGACGCGCCGCCGCCGGAGAAGGAACGCCTCCAGTCGCCGGAAGAGCGCGACGAGCTCGACGGCGTGTACGAGTGCATTCTGTGCGCGAGCTGCTCGACGTCGTGCCCGAGCTTCTGGTGGAACCCCGACAAGTTCGTCGGCCCGGCCGGCCTGCTGCAGGCTTACCGCTTCATCGCGGACAGCCGCGACACCGCCACCGGCGAGCGTCTCGACAACCTGGAAGACCCGTACCGTCTGTTCCGTTGCCACACGATCATGAACTGCGTCGACGTTTGCCCGAAGGGCCTGAACCCGACGAAGGCGATCGGCAAGATCAAGGAACTGATGGTTCGTCGCGCGGTATAAAGATTGATGAGCGACGATTCGCATCAATCCGACCCGCACCGCCGCGCGCGCCTTCGCTGGCGCGCGCGGCGGGGTCTGCTGGAGAACGACATCGTTTTCGAACGGTTCTTCGGCAGATACGAGCATGACCTCACCGATGCAGACGTAGGCGCGTTGTCGCGCCTGCTCGATCTGAGCGACAACGACCTGATGGACTTGCTCCTCGCGCGCAAGGAACCAGAGGGCGACCTAGACAGCCCGGACATTCACCGGCTGTTGGAGATGCTGCGCAACGTGTAACGCCAAGGTGTAACGCGCTGTGCCCGTTATCGAATCCCGTTTCTTTATTTCGATTGAGGATGTGCCATGACTCCGTCTGATGTTAAAGCCACGCTATCGTTCAGCGACAACTCGCCGAGCGTCGAACTGCCGATCTACAAGGGCACGATGGGCCCGGACGTGATCGACATCCGCAAGCTGTACGGCCAGACCGGCAAGTTCACTTACGACCCGGGCTTCATGTCGACGGCAGCTTGTAATTCGGCGATCACGTACATCGACGGCGACAAGGGCGAACTGCTGTATCGCGGCTACCCGATCGACAACCTCGCGCAAAACGCGGACTTCCTCGAAAGCTGCTACCTGCTGCTGAAGGGCGAACTGCCGAACGCCGCACAGAAGAAGGAATTCGTCGACACCGTCACGAAGCACACGATGGTGCACGAGCAGATGCACTTCTTCTTCCGCGGCTTCCGTCGCGACGCGCACCCGATGGCGATCCTGGTCGCCGCAGTCGGCGCGCTGTCCGCGTTCTACCACGACTCGCTCGACATCAACGACCCGCGTCACCGCGAAGTGTCGGCGATCCGCATGATCGCGAAGCTGCCGACGCTCGTCGCGATGGCGTACAAGTACAGCATCGGCCAGCCGTTCGTGTATCCGAAGAACTCGCTGTCGTACAGCGCGAACTTCATGCACATGATGTTCTCGAACCCGTGCGAAGAGTACAAGGTCAACGACGTGCTCGTCCGCGCGCTCGACCGTATCCTGATCCTGCACGCCGATCACGAGCAGAACGCATCGACGTCGACGGTCCGCCTGGCCGGTTCGTCGGGCGCCAACCCGTTCGCGTGTATCGCGGCCGGTATCGCGTGTCTGTGGGGCCCGGCGCACGGTGGTGCGAACGAAGCCGCGCTGAACATGCTCGAGCAGATCGGTTCGCCGGACAACATCCCCGAATTCATCAAGCAGGTGAAGGACAAGAATTCGGGCGTGAAGCTGATGGGCTTCGGCCACCGCGTGTACAAGAACTACGATCCGCGTGCGAAGCTGATGCGCGAAACGTGCTACGAAGTGCTGAACGAACTGGGCCTGCACGACGACCCGCTGTTCAAGCTCGCGATGCAGCTCGAGAAGATCGCGCTGGAAGACGAATACTTCGTGTCGCGCAAGCTGTACCCGAACGTCGACTTCTACTCGGGTATCGTCCAGCGCGCGCTGGGCATCCCGACGTCGATGTTCACGTGTATCTTCGCGATGGCACGTACGGTCGGCTGGATCGCACAGTGGAACGAAATGATCGGCGATCCCGAGCAGAAGATCGGCCGTCCGCGCCAGCTGTTCATCGGCGATACGCCGCGCGAAGCGAAGCCGCTCAACGCACGTTAAATCGTGTGCGGCGCGAACGGCCGGCAGGCCGCTCGCGTCCGGCAATCGCCACGCCACGACACCCCGACGGGTCAGCCCGTCGGGGTGTTTTCATTTGTGCGGCCGACGTTGGCCCGATCCGCCGCGGTGCTCCAGCGACGGTGGCCGTGTGTCGAGCGCGGGCGCATCGCCGTCGGGTGCATGGCCATGCTGCTTGAAGAACTGCCGGTATGCGCCGGGCGTCGTGCCGCGCGCGGCGAGGAACTGGCGATTGAAGTTCGCGGTATTCGGAATGCCGCAGCGCGCGGCCACCGTCGCGATCGGCCAGTCGGTGCCGACGAGATGGCGGCACGCGTGCGCGAGCCGCAGCCGCTGCACGTAGCGGCCGACGCTTTCGCCGAGATGCCGGACGAACAGCCGTTGCAGTGTGCGTTCGGACAGGTGCGCGACGGCGGCGAGGGCGTCGATGCGCAGCGGTTCGTGGAAATGCCGGTCGATCGCGTCGAGCACGCGGTCGAGGCGTTCGGCTTCGGGGGCGGCCGGGTCGGCGGGCGACGGCGCGCCATCGGCCAGGTCGTACGCCTGCGCGGTGGCGAGCGGTTCGCCGCCTGTTTCCGCGAGATCGGCAAGCGTGTCGAGCGTGGCCGCGAGCCGCACGCGCGGCGACGGATCGAGCAACCGCGGCAGCCGCGCGCGCATCGCGCGGGCCGTCTCCACGTCGAAGTGCAGGCCCGGCGCCGCACGTCGCAACAGCGAGCGCAGCGGCGCGTATTCGGGGCAGCAGTCGGCCAGCCGCCGCATCCAGTCTCCGTCGAACCAGACGACGAGCGCGACCTCGGGCGCGTCGCGATCGATGCGCGCGTTCGACGACCACGTATGCGGCAGGTTCGGCGGCACGAGCACGAGATCGTCGTCCGCGTAACGCGCGACGTGGTCGCCGATGAAGCGCTGGCCGCGGCTGTTGAGCGTCAGCGTCAGCTCGTACTCGGGGTGGCGATGCCATTCGAACGGAATGCGCGCGAGCTGGCGGTGATAGACGCGGATGGAGCAGCCGGACGCAAACGTCACGTGCTCGTATTGCGGTTTCATCGCGGCCTCCGTTGGGGCAGGCAGCGCGTCGTGGCATGATCGGGAGCGATCGTCACCACGGAGCGATGCCATGTTTTCACATGTTTGCGTGGGCGTCAGCGATACGGCACGCGCCTACGATTTCTACGCGCCGCTGTTCGCGGAACTCGGGCTGCGCCTGAAATTCCGCGAGCCGGACGGCTGGTCGGGCTGGATGCCGGCAGACGCCGAGCGGCCGCTGTTCTTCTTCGGCAAGCCGCTCGACGGCCATCCGCCGGAGCCGGGTAACGGCCACACGATCGCATTCGATGCGCCAACCCGTGCGCACGTCGATCGCTGCCACGCGCTCGCGCTGCGGCAGGGCGGCACCTGCGAAGGGCTGCCGGGCCTGCGACCGCACTATCACCGCGACTACTACGGCGCTTATTTTCGCGATCCGGACGGCAACAAGCTCTGCGTGGTCTGCCATCGTCCAGAGTGACGCATGATTGTCAGGATTGTATCGATCATTGGCTGAATAGTGGTGATGGTGATCACGTGTCGGCCGTACGCTGACAGCACATCACGACATGCTTCAGCGAGGAGACGACGATGCAACTGACGATTGACGATCTGCCCGCCGCGATTCGCGCGGCGAAACGGGCGCTGCGCGCCGACCTGCCCGATTACGCGGCCACGTTCCGCGAAGTGGAGGGCGACATCGCACGGCAGGTCGACGCGATCCGCCGCGCGCACGCGCACGGCCAGGACGTGATTCCGGTCGTGCCGTTCGCGGATATCGCGGGTGGGCGGGTCGATCCGCACGCGATGGCCGCGATCCGCACGCATGGCGCGGTGGTGATTCGCGGCGTGTTCGATGCGCGGCAGGCGCGCGACTGGAATGACGAGATCGGCGCGTATCTGGATGCGAACCGTTTCACCGAGCGGCTGCATGCACGCGCGGAAGACCGCTATTTCGGCAATCTCGCGTCGGGCAAGCCGCAGATTTACGGGGTTTATTGGTCGAAGCCGCAGGTGGCCGCGCGCCAGTCGCCGGCGCTGACGCAGGCGCGGGTGTTCCTGAACCGTCTGTGGCGGCATGCGGACGGTGCGCGCACCCATTTCGATCCCGATCAGGTGCCTGCGTACGCGGACCGGATTCGCCGCCGGCCGCCCGGTTCGACGTCGCTCGGGCTGTCGCCGCATGTCGACGGCGGCTCCGTCGAGCGCTGGCTCGGCGCGAATTTTCGGCAGGTCTATCGTCACGTGCTGGCCGGGCGCTGGCGCGACTACGATCCGTTCGATGCGGCGTTCCGCCCCGACGTCGAGGAAATTCCGTCGCCGGCCGTGTGTTCGATGTTCCGCACGTTCCAGGGCTGGACCGCGCTGACGCCGCAAGGGCCCGGCGACGGCACGCTGCAGCTGATTCCGGTCGCGAATGCGATGGCCTATGTCGTGCTGCGCGCGCTGCAGGACGACGTCGCCGACGACGACCTGTGCGGCGCGCGTCCCGGCCGCGCGCTGTCGATCCGCCCGGAATGGCACGCGCTGCTGCTCGACGCGCTCGTGCCGATCCCGCACATGGAGCCGGGCGACGCGGTGTTCTGGCATGGCGACGTCGTGCATGCGGTCGAGGATGCGCATCGCGGCAGCGGCGACAGCAACGTGATGTACATCGCGGCCGCGCCCGGCTGCGCGAAGAACGATGCGTACCTGCAACGCCAGCGTGTGGCGTTCCTGCGCGGCGACAGCCCGCCCGATTTCCCGGCCGATCATTTCGAGGTCGATTTCGACGGGCGCGCGCAGGCGGGCGAACTCACGGCGCTCGGCCGTGCGCAGATGGGGTTCGCGCCCGACGCGTAAAGCGTGTGAGGCGGGCGAAAACCGCCGTTCGCGAGAGGGCGGGCGGCCGGTCTGCCGAATCCGCTGCGTGACGCGCGCAATTCGACGCAATCGGCTGTCGGCACCGCCGAAATCGACGCGAATTGCGCAATTTGGCTTCCGATAATGGTCCGGACACAACGCCGCCGGCCCGTGCGCCGCACGGGTGCGGCAGACCATGGAGGAGTCGATGCAATTCACGCAAGCGATCGTTCGCCGTCCCGCGCCGTCCTGCGGCGCGGGTCTGACCACCGCCGAACTCGGCGCGCCCGATTACGACAAGACGCTCACGCAGTTCCACGCATACTGCGACGCGCTGCGCGCGCTCGGCGTCGAGTTGACCGAACTGCCGCCGCTGGATGCGTTTCCCGATTCGCACTTCGTCGAGGACGTCGCGGTCGTCACGCCCGAATTCGCGGTGATCACGCGCCCCGGCGCGCCTGCGCGGCGCGGCGAGACCGTTCATATCGAAGCGGCGCTCGCCGCGCATCGCGACCTATTGCCGATGCAGCAAGGCCGACTCGACGGCGGCGACGTGATGCAGGTCGGCAAGCGCTTCTTCATCGGCTTGACGAGCCGCACCGACGCGGAAGGTATCGCCGCGTTCGAGTCGCTGGTGTCGCGCCACGGCTATTCGGTCGTCGCGGTGCCGGTCGGCGCCGGCCTGCACCTGAAATCGGTCGTCAACGCGCTCGGCGACGACACGCTGCTCGTGACCGACGCACTGGCCGCGCATCCGGCGTTCGCCGACTATCGCCGGATCGCGATCTCGGCCGCCGACGAATACGCGGGCAACACGCTGCGCGTGAACGGCACGCTGATCACCCCGGCCGGTTACCCGCGCGTGCATGACGCGATCGCGTCGCTCGGGTTGCCGCTGCACGTGATCGACACGAGCGAATTCCGCAAGATGGACGGCGGCCTGACCTGCCTGTCGCTGCGGTTCTAGCCGATTGGCGCGCGGCCGCTTCGGCCGGATAATGTGGCCCCGCGCGGAACGGCAGACGTTGCGCGCACCAGCCACGACCCGACCGGAGCGAACGCGGATGACCGACAAGAAGATGCAGCTCGACAAGATCGATCTCCGGATCCTCGACATCCTGCGTACCGACGGGCGCATTTCCTACCGGAAGCTGTCGGAACTCGTGAACCTCACGCCGCGGCCGTGCCAGGCGCGCGTGGAGCGGCTCGAGGCGCTCGGCGTGATCGAAGGGTATCGCGCGGTGATCAAGGCGCCGCGCGCGACCAAGCCGATCGTCGTGATCGCGCAGATCGTGCTGGCCGACCACGGGCGTTCGCAGGCGCCGTTCGAAGAGGAAATGCGCGCGAATCCGGCCGTGCTCGACTGCTGGCTCGTCAGCGGCACGTTCGATTTTCTCGTGCGGCTCGCGTGCGAGGATCTCGACGAGTACCGGCGGATCGCGAACGTGTGGCTGGAAAGCCCGCGGTTCCGGATCGAGAAGATCGTGACGACGGCCGAACTGCAGGCGATCAAGCGCAGTGTCGTGTGATGCGACCGGCCCGGCAGGGCCGGTTTCGATGCGAATGACCGGAGCAATCGATTTGCATTCCAAATCAAATCGGCTGGCCGGATCACAATCAGGGTGAGCACTATGGATGCTATGCAAGCGGCAGCGGAGACGGCCGCGCCGTCCGGGACGACGCTGAAGCGCCGTCTGCAGGGCCGCCACATCGCGATGATCGCGATCGGCGGTTCGATCGGCACGGGGCTGTTCGTCGCGTCGGGCGCGTCGGTCGCGCAGGCGGGGCCGGGCGGGGCGATCGCCGCGTATCTCGCGATCGGGATCATGGTCTACTTCGTCGTCACGGGGCTCGGCGAGATGGCCGCGCTGATGCCGGTATCGGGCTCGTTCGCGATCTACGGCGAGAAGTATGTCGACGAAGGCTTCGGCGTCGCGCTGGGCTGGACCTACTGGTACAGCTGGGCGGTGACGATCGCGATCGAGCTGGTCGCCGCGCAGATCGTGATGCGCTACTGGTTTCCGTCGGTGCCGGGCGTGTCGTGGGGCGCGGGTTTCCTCGTGCTGATTTTCCTGCTCAATACGCTGTCGGTGCGCGGCTTCGGCGAATCGGAATACTGGTTCTCGCTGATCAAGGTCGTCACCGTGATCGCGTTCATCGCGGCCGGGCTGCTGATCGCGGCCGGCGTGCTGGGCGACGGGCATACCGGCACCGGGTATGCCGGCACCGGGCATACCGTCGGCTGGCGCAACTTCACGACCGGCGACGCGCCGTTCGTCGGCGGCGTGCACGCGATGATGAGCGTCGCGCTGATCGCGGGCTTCTCGTTCCTCGGCACCGAGCTGGTCGGCATCACGGCCGGCGAATCGGAAAACCCGCGCAAGACGATTCCGCGCGCGGTGAAGCAGATCTTCTGGCGGATCATGCTGTTCTACGTGCTCGCGATCTTCGTGATCGGCCTGCTCGTGCCGTACACCGATCCGAACCTGCTGAAGAGCGACGTGACCGATGTCGGCGTGAGCCCGTTTACGCTGGTGTTCAGCCACGCGGGGTTCCCGCTCGCCGCCGGCGCGATGAATCTGGTGATCCTGACGGCCGTGTTGTCGGCCGGCAATTCCGGCACCTACGCGGCGACGCGGATGCTGTACAACCTCGCGTCGGAAGGGCGCGCGCCGGCGATGTTCGCGACGCTGTCGCCGGGCGGCGTGCCGCGCAACGCGCTGTACGCGACGATGGCCGTCGGCGGGTTGTGCTTCCTCACGTCGCTGACCAACAACCAGCGCATCTATCTGTGGCTGCTGAATACGGTCGGCATCACCGGCTTCATCGCGTGGCTCGGCATTGCGGTCTGCCATTACCGGTTCCGCAAGGGATTCCTGAAGCAGGGCTATCGTCTCGATCAGCTGCCGTATCGCGCGAAATGGTTTCCGTTCGGGCCGTTGTTCGCGATCGCGATCTGCATCGTCATTTCGCTCGGCCAGGATTACCAGGCGTTTTTCGCGGCACGCATCGACTGGATGGAAGTGCTGTCGATCTATGTGTGGATTCCGCTGTTCGTCGCGATCTGGTGGGCGTATCGCCGCGCGCGCAAGAGCCGGCTCGTGCGCTACGAGGAGATGGACATCGGGCCGTGGCTCACGCGCTCGGTCGGGGCCGTCGACGCGGCCGCCGCGCAGCACGGGCAGCCGCATTGATCCTGCGTGAAATCCGCCCGCGCGCGCACTTTCCGCGGTACGTGCCCGGCCGTTACTTGTCCAGCTCCGGATAGTGCCGGAAGATCCCCATGTCGTTGAACGGGATGCGGCGTTCCGACTCGAGGTAGCGCGCGACCGGCGGATGCTGCGCGACGCGATCGTGCAGCGCGACCAGCGCCGCGACCTTGCGCTCCGCGCGCTTCATCGCTTTCGGGAACGCGTAGCGCAGGCCCTCGATCAACTGGAACATCGTCAGGTCCGCATAGGTGAGCGCGCTGCCGGCGATATAGCCGCTCTTGTGGGGATTCTGTTCGAGCAGGCGATCGAAGTAGCCGAGGAATTTCGGCAGCCGGTTCTCGAGGAAATCGGCGGCGCGCTCGGCTGCTTCCGCTTGCTGCTCCTCGTAGTAGAGGCCGCTGCCGATCGGATGGTGGGTGTCGTGGATCTCGGTGACGAAATCGGCGGCGGTCAGCTGGATCTGGTGCACCCACAGCCGGCCGGCTTCGTCGTCAGGCGCGAGCCCGAGCCGCGCGCCGAGAAACAGCAGGATGTTCGCGGTCTGCCCGACGACCACGTCGCCGGCCTTCAGGAACGGCGGCGCGAACGGCACGCATTCGGCCTTCGCGCTGTCCATCATGCGCATCATGGCCGACACGCCCATTCCGCGCCCCGATTCGCGCGCGACGTCGACGTAATCGGCCTCGGCCGCCTCGAGCGCGAGCCGCACGTATTCGCCGCGGCCCTGGATCTCGGGCCAGTAATAGAGTTCGTATTGCATGCAAGTCTCCTGTCCGGTCGATGCGCCGGGATGCACGCATCGCGATGGCGGGGAGGGCGGCCGCGCGCCGCCCGTTGCGAATAGACAGTCTATGAGATCGAGTGCGAAATGCCCGTGGCGCCGCGTGTCATGTGCGGCGTTCGTCGCAGCCATTCGGCCGGTCTCCGGTGAATGGCGACCTGCGTCGTGTCGGGGCCACGCATCGTATGCCTGCTGACGGTTCGCATGGCTTGATTCGGAAATGATCATTTCCTATAATGCCGCATGGCTACGAAAATTGCAGCGAACGTTGGCAGGCCGCGAGAATTCGATATGGATGACGCGCTGGACGGCTTCATCCGCGTCTTTCGCGAGCGTGGCTATCATGCGACTTCTATCGGCGACCTGTCCCGGGAGACGGGGCTCACTGCCGGCAGTCTTTACAAGGCCTTTGCCGACAAGAACGCGATATTCGTTGCCGCGTTGAACCGGTACATCGATCGGCGCGTAAGCGAGCTCAACGTGATCCTTGCCGATGAAAAAAGCGGACGAGACAAGGTGCGAGCGCTCCTGCGCTTTTACGCGGACGTCTCGCATGGAGACGAGGGTCGAAAGGGCTGTCTGGTCGTCGCCGGCGCCATTGTTCTGAGTACGCTGGATAGCGAGATCGCCGGCATCGTCCACAAATCGATGCAGAGGATCGAGCGTCTCCTTCGCGATTTGATCAAGCAAGGGCAGGCCGATGGATCCGTCGATGCCGCGCTGAACGCGCAAGCCGCGTCGAGCTGTCTGTTTGCCATGGTGCAGGGGCTTCGAGTGGTGGGGAAGCTCGGCCAGAGCCGGAGCGACATGTCGATGCTGGTCGACGAGGCAATGCGGCTGCTCGACTAAGGTTTCTGCGTTGCCCGACAGATGACTCGATGTGAGGTAACGCGCGAAACGGCGCATGCACGTGGTCCGGTTTCGCCGAATTGGGAAATGGGTATTTCCGAACGAAATGGCTCCCGCTGCCGGGGGGGGCATCATCCAGGACAGTCGATTCTGTAGAGAGGACGAACTTATGTACCAGCATCAATCAACCGAGGCTGCTTCGCACCTCGAGGCCACGCCCTATTTTCGGGAAGACCCGCGGCTCACCGGCTTTCGTCATCGGTTCGATACGGTAGACGGGGTGCGCCTTCATTTTGTCGAAGGAGGCCGCGCCGACGGCGAGACCATCGTCCTGCTCGCCGGGTTTCCGGAAAGCTGGTACGCGTGGCGGAGAGTCATGCCGCTTCTCGCGGACGAATTCAGGATCGTGGCGCCGGATCTTCCCGGACAAGGCGACTCGGACCGTCCACTCGTCGGTTACGACACACAGACCGTCGCGGCAACGCTTGCGCGCCTGCTGGAGCGGCAAAATATCGCGCGCTTTTACCTGGCCGCTCACGACGTCGGGGCGTGGGTCGCCTATCCGTTTGCCGCGATGTATCCCGAATCAGTGAAGCGATTGGCGTTGCTCGACGCGGGGATACCCGGCGTCACGCTGCCGGCCGCACTGCCGATCGAGCCCGGCAACGCATGGCGCACGTGGCACTTCGCATTTCATACTGTCGCCGACCTGCCGGAGACGCTGATTGCCGGCAAGGAGCGCGAGTATCTCGATTGGTTCTTGCGTCGCAAGGCGGCCAATCCCGAGTCGTTCTCCGACGCGGATGTCGACGAGTATCTCCGGGTGTTCACCCGGGACGGCGGGTTGCGAGCGGGGCTGGCCTTCTATCGGGCCGTGTCGGAGTCGTCGGCGCAGAACCGCAAGCTGCAGGCGCTGGGGAAGCTGAAGATGCCCGTGCTCGCCGTCAGTGCGGATCAGGGATCCATACCTGACATGGCGGGGCCGCTCGAACATGTCGCGGAGGAGGTGACGGCTGCGACGATCGCGTATAGCGGGCATTTCATTCCTGAAGAACAACCGCAGGCGCTGGCGCGCGAGTTGCGCGATTTCTTCCGGTAGCACGCCGCCGCAAGTCGATTGCAATGCCCTGGGGCGGCCTGCGACGGTCGAGAAATCGCGCCGCGCAAGCCAGCATGGGTGCGGCGCACGGATGCGTCGCACGCGTGGGCGCGTTTGGGCGGGTTGCGTATGGCTCGCGACAACCTGCGCCAAGTGCGTATGCCGACGGCGCGACTTGTCCGCGTCCAGCCGCCGCGCTTGCCGGGTAATGCTTATCCGGGTATCGCGTGTACCACCCAACTCACTGTTTCTATTAACTTTTTTCGTTATCGTGGTACTCCGCGGGCCGATTTTGCGTGGCATAATCGACCACATCCGCAAGGCTTGTAGTCACAACGACCCCGCATACCCATGGCACAGACTCTCTACGACAAACTGTGGAACACCCACGTGGTCCACACCGAGGAAGACGGCACGACCCTGCTCTACATCGACCGTCAGCTGCTGCATGAAGTCACGAGCCCGCAGGCATTCGAAGGGCTGAAGATCGCGCAGCGTCCGGTGTGGCGCATCAGCGCGAACCTGGCCGTGTCGGACCACAACGTGCCGACGACGGACCGCAGCCACGGCATCGCCGATCCCGTCTCGAAGCTGCAGGTCGACACGCTCGATTCGAACTGCGACGCATTCGGCATCACCCAATTCAAGATGAACGACGTGCGTCAGGGCATCGTCCACATCATCGGGCCGGAGCAGGGCGCGACGCTGCCGGGCATGACGATCGTGTGCGGCGATTCGCATACGTCGACGCACGGCGCGTTCGGCGCGCTCGCGCACGGCATCGGCACGTCGGAAGTCGAGCACGTGCTCGCGACGCAGACCCTGCTGCAGAAGAAGAGCAAGAACATGCTCGTGAAGGTCGAGGGCGCGCTGCCGCGCGGCTGTACCGCGAAGGACATCGTGCTCGCGATCATCGGCAAGATCGGTACCGCGGGCGGTACGGGCTACGCGATCGAATTCGGCGGCTCGACCATTCGCGCGCTGACGATGGAAGGCCGCATGACCGTCTGCAACATGGCGATCGAGGCCGGCGCGCGCGCAGGCATGGTCGCGGTGGACGACACGACGATCGATTACCTGAAGGGCCGTCCGTTCGTGCCGACCGGCGCGGAATGGGATCAGGCCGTCGAATACTGGCGGCAGTTCAAGTCGGACGACGGCGCGCAGTTCGACCGCGTGGTCGAGCTGAACGCGGCCGAGATCGTTCCGCAGGTCACGTGGGGCACGTCGCCGGAAATGGTCACGTCGATCGACGGTCGCGTGCCCGATCCCGAGCGCGAGAAGGATCCGGTCAAGCGCGACGCGATGGAGCGCGCGCTGGCATACATGGCGCTCGAGCCGAACACGCCGATCGAATCGATCAAGGTCGACAAGATCTTCATCGGCTCGTGCACGAACGCACGGATCGAGGACATCCGCGCGGCCGCGTACGTCGTGAAGAAGCTGAACCGTCGCGTCGCGTCGAACGTGCGGCTCGCGATGGTCGTGCCGGGCTCGGGCCTCGTGAAGGCGCAGGCCGAGCGCGAAGGGCTCGACAAGGTGTTCACCGATGCGGGCTTCGAATGGCGCGAGCCGGGCTGCTCGATGTGCCTCGCGATGAACGCCGACCGGCTCGAGCCGGGCGAGCGCTGCGCGTCGACGTCGAACCGCAACTTCGAAGGCCGGCAGGGCGCGGGCGGTCGCACGCACCTCGTGAGCCCCGCGATGGCGGCGGCCGCGGCGATCGAAGGTCACTTCGTCGACATTCGCCAGCTGGGGTAACACGTGACGGCATCGAAGGTCATCGCGCGGCTGGTTGCCGCGCTGGCGCTGGCGGGGTTGGGCTTCGGCCTGGCCGGCTGCAATACCGTCCGAGGCTTCGGGGAAGACGTCAACGCCGCCGGCAGCGCACTGAAGCGCGCCGCGGAGTGACGTTTCCCGCCGAGAATTTGTCGATGTGCGCCGGCTGAATGCCGGCCCTTCAACCGGATAGACGGATCATGGAAAAATTCACTGTACATACCGGCGTCGTGGCGCCGCTCGATCGCGAGAACGTCGACACCGACGCGATCATCCCGAAGCAGTTCCTGAAGTCGATCAAGCGCACGGGCTTCGGTCCGAACGCATTCGACGAGTGGCGCTATCTCGATCACGGCGAGCCGGGCCAGGACAATTCGAAGCGTCCGCTGAACCCGGACTTCGTGCTGAACCAGCCGCGCTACCAGGGCGCCTCGGTGCTGCTTGCACGCAAGAACTTCGGCTGCGGCAGCTCGCGCGAGCACGCGCCGTGGGCGCTGCAGCAGTACGGCTTCCGCGCGATCATCGCGCCGAGCTTCGCCGACATCTTCTTCAACAACTGCTACAAGAACGGGCTGCTGCCGATCGTGCTGACCGAGCAGCAGGTCGATCACCTGTTCAACGAGACGGTCGCGTTCAACGGCTTTCAACTGACGATCGACCTCGACGCGCAGGTCGTGCGCGCGGGCGACGGCCGCGAGTATCCGTTCGAGATCGCCGCGTTCCGCAAGTACTGCCTGCTGAACGGCTTCGACGACATCGGCCTCACGCTGCGCCACGCGGACAAGATCCGCCAGTTCGAAGCGGAGCGGCTCGTGAAGCAGCCGTGGCTCAACACCAAGCTGGTCGGCTGATCGCGCGTGGCGGGCGGGCGCGCCGTGCGTGCGCTCGCCGGCTTGCCTCCATAACAATCTACTCAGTCAGGAATTTCGCATGAAGATTGCAGTGCTGCCCGGCGACGGCATCGGTCCGGAAATCGTCAATGAAGCGGTGAAGGTGCTGAACGCACTCGACGAGAAGTTCGAACTCGAACAGGCGCCGGTCGGCGGCGCGGGCTACGAGGCGAGCGGCCATCCGCTGCCCGACGCGACGCTGGCGCTCGCGAAGCAGGCCGACGCGATCCTGTTCGGCGCGGTCGGCGACTGGAAGTACGACTCGCTGGAGCGCGCGCTGCGCCCCGAGCAGGCGATTCTCGGGCTGCGCAAGCACCTCGAGCTGTTCGCGAACTTCCGCCCGGCGATCTGCTATCCGCAGCTCGTCGATGCGTCGCCGTTGAAGCCGGAGCTCGTCGCGGGCCTCGACATCCTGATCGTGCGCGAACTGAACGGCGACATCTACTTCGGCCAGCCGCGCGGCGTGCGCGCGGCGCCGGACGGCCCGTTCGCCGGCGAGCGCGAAGGCTTCGACACGATGCGCTATTCGGAGCCGGAAGTGCGCCGCATCGCGCACGTCGCGTTCCAGGCCGCGCAAAAGCGCGCGAAGAAGCTGCTGTCGGTGGACAAGTCGAACGTGCTGGAAACGTCGCAGTTCTGGCGCGACATCATGATCGACGTGTCGAAGGAATACGCGGACGTCGAGCTGTCGCACATGTACGTCGACAACGCGGCGATGCAGCTCGCGAAGGCGCCGAAGCAGTTCGACGTGATCGTCACGGGCAACATGTTCGGCGACATCCTGTCGGATGAAGCGTCGATGCTGACGGGTTCGATCGGCATGCTGCCGTCGGCGTCGCTCGACAAGCACAACAAGGGGCTGTACGAGCCGTCGCACGGTTCGGCGCCGGACATCGCGGGCAAGGGCATCGCGAACCCGCTCGCGACGATCCTGTCGGCCGCGATGCTGCTGCGCTACTCGCTGAATCGCGCGGAGCAGGCCGATCGCATCGAGCGCGCGGTGAAAACGGTGCTCGAACAGGGTTATCGCACGGGCGACATCGCGACGCCGGGCTGCAAGCAGGTCGGCACGGCGGCGATGGGCGACGCGGTGGTCGCCGCGCTGTAAGTGGACGGAAGTGCAGTCCGGTAATTAAGATGAAAAGGGCGCGAACGGGCCGAAAAAATCGGCCGGTTCGCGCACCGTTGGCCGTTGTGCGGGCCAGCGGCTTTGTGTAGACTCGAACGATGGCGCTGATTTCCCTGATCTCCCCGGTCCTGAAACTCCACGGCAACACTGCCCGTGCGGGTGCGCGCGCCATCGTCATCACGAAAACCATTACCACGAAAACGATCATTAAACGCTGATCGCCGTCGTGCCCGCCTGTTTCCCCGCGCGGTCACGCGGGGACGGAAATGGCGGGGAAGCTCCATTCAAGCAAAGGGTTAGTCATGAACGTAGGTCTCGTAGGTTGGCGCGGCATGGTCGGCAGCGTCCTGATGCAGCGCATGCAGGAAGAGGGCGATTTCGACCTGATCGAACCGGTGTTCTTCAGCACCAGCAACACGGGCGGCAAGGCGCCGTCGTTCGCGAAAAACGAGACTACGCTCAAGGACGCGACCAACGTCGACGAGCTGAAGAAGTGCGACGTGATCATCACGTGCCAGGGCGGCGACTACACGAACGACGTGTTCCCGAAGCTGCGCGCGGCCGGCTGGAACGGCTACTGGATCGACGCGGCATCGTCGCTGCGGATGCAGGACGACGCGGTCATCATCCTCGATCCGGTCAACCTCGACGTGATCAAGGACGCGCTGGTCAAGGGCACGAAGAACTTCATCGGCGGCAACTGCACGGTCAGCCTGATGCTGATGGCGCTCGGCGGCCTGTTCCGCGAGAACCTCGTCGACTGGATCACGGCGATGACCTACCAGGCCGCATCGGGCGCGGGCGCGCAGAACATGCGCGAGCTGCTGTCGCAGATGGGCACGCTGAACGGCGCGGTGCAGGAACAGCTCGCCGATCCGGCGTCCGCGATCCTCGACATCGACCGTCGCGTGCTGGCCGCGATGAACAGCGACGCGATGCCGACGAGCCACTTCGGCGTGCCGCTGGCCGGTTCGCTGATTCCGTGGATCGACAAGGATCTCGGCAACGGGATGTCGAAGGAAGAGTGGAAGGGCGGCGCGGAAACCAACAAGATCCTCGGCAAGCCGGCGATGGGCGAGCCGGGTTCGATCCCGGTCGATGGCCTGTGCGTGCGGATCGGCGCGATGCGCTGCCACTCGCAGGCGCTGACGATCAAGCTGAAGAAGGACGTGCCGCTCGACGAGATCAACGGCATCCTCGCATCGGCGAACGACTGGGTGAAGGTCGTGCCGAACGAGCGTGAAGCGTCGATGCGCGACCTGTCGCCGGCGAAGATCACCGGCACGCTGTCGGTGCCGGTCGGCCGCCTGCGCAAGCTCGCGATGGGCGGCGAATACCTGTCGGCGTTCACGGTCGGCGACCAGCTGCTGTGGGGCGCGGCCGAGCCGCTGCGCCGCATGCTGCGCATCCTGCTCGACAAGTAAGCACGCTGGCGGTCCGGCCCGCGGGCCGCGCTGCACGATACGACGCGCCGCGTCGGCCTTGGGATTCAGGGGCGGCGCGGCGCATTTTTCATGGGCGGTCGTTCAGCGCAGGTTCAGCAGCGTCTGGTCGACGGCCTGCTGGGTCTTGATCGTCTGCGCATTCGCCTGGTAATTGCGCTGCGCGGTGATCAGGTTCACGAGCTCGGTCGTCAGGTTGACGTTCGAGTTTTCGAGCGCGCTACCCTGCAGCGTGCCGTGGTTCGTGCTGCCAGGAGCTGAGATCTGCGGCACGCCCGACGCGGCCGTTTCCGCATACTGGTTGCCGCCGATGTTCACGAGCCCGTTCGGGTTGTTGAAGTTCGCCAGCGCGATCAGGCCGAGCACCGCGCTCTGGCCGTTCGAATAGTTGCCGGTCAGCTTGCCGTCGGTGCCGATCGAGAACGTCGTCAGCGTGCCGCTCGCGAATCCGTCCTGCGCGAGATTGTTCACGCCGTCCTTGCCGCCGTACTGCGTCGTGCCGCCGAGGTCGAGCGTCAGGTTCTGCGGATTGGCGCCGCCCGTCGTGTTCGGGATCGAGAACGCGAACTGGCCGAGGCTTGGCGTCGGCTGGCCGGTCGCGGCCGACGTCGTCGAGCTGAGCCGGCCCGATGCATCGAACGTGACGGTGCCGAGATTCGTCGGCGTCTGGCCCTGCACGCCCGCGTAGGCTTGCCACGTGCCGGCCGCGTTCTTCGCGAAGTACATCGTGACCTGTTGCGAGCCGCCGAGCGTGTCGTAGACCTGGATCGACGAATTGTAGTTGTACGTCGTGTTGTCGGTCGCGTTGAACGGCGTCTTGGCCGGCACCTTGTCTTGCGCGTTCAGGTTGAACTGGCCGGTGATCTTGCTCGTCGCGCGCGGTGCGATGTTGCTGGTCGGCGCCTGCAGCGGCACGGTCTGCGCGGTGTTGATCATGCCGCCGGCGCCTGCCGCATAGCCCATCAGGTTGCGGCCTTGCGCGTCGACGATCGCGCCGTTCTTGTCGCGGTGGAACGTGCCGTCGCGCGAGTACGTGGTCACGCCGTTGCTCGACATCTGGAAGAAGCCGTTGCCGTTGATTGCAACGTCGAGCGACGACTTCGTCGAGTTGATCGTCCCCTGGCCGAAATTCTGCTGCACCGACGCGAGCCGCGTGCCGATGCCGATCTGCGTGTTGACCGACGTCGCGACCGAATTCGCGTACATGTCGGCGAAGTTCGCGCGTCCCTGCTTGAAGCCGACCGTGTTTGCGTTCGCGATGTTGTTGCCGATGACGTCGAGATTGCTCGACGCCCCGGCCAACCCGCTCAAACCCTGCTGATAGCCCATGTTCGTCCCCGTAACGAGCTCGTGAGTGAATGCAGTCGTGCGACTGCGCGATGACCCTCCGGTACTTCACGGCATCAGTCCGACCGCGTGCTGCTGTCTTTCCGACATGGGCGGGCGCGAGGTCGAAATGTGCCGATTCCTGTTTGAAGGCGATCGTATCGACGGCGGTTATCAGGTCTGTGTAATTTTGTGTAATGCAATTGAATTGATGCAGAAACGATCGCTTTTGTATGAGCAATGGGTCGTGTGGAAGGGGTGAAAGCCTTGCGGGGCGGGGCTTTGGCGGTGTGAATTTTCATTTTCTCCGATAAGAGCGGGAAATTGCCTTCTTATCGACGAATTGGAATTGATCGGGATGGGATTAATCGCCGGTCGAGATTTGTTTTGATTGTGCGGCTGGTCATTCATTAACGGCGGGCGGGATGGATTGTTGAGGAAACGCTTGCGATTCTGTTGCTCCGGTCCTTCGGAGGATGTCCGCTGAGCGCCACAAGGCCGTGTCATTCGAGTGGGGCGCGAGTCTGCGTGAGGCGGCTTTCGACTGCGGCAAGCAGGTTCATTTTTACGGGTTGGATACATGGACTGCGACACGCGCACCCGCTCGACATGAGCGCCCGCCCGCGCCCGGTGGCACCTGCCGGCGACGAATTCGGCCGGAACCCGATCGCGTGAAGTAAACTACGCGGTTACGACGCACAGACCCGCCGAAAGCGTCGCGTTCCGCGCGACGCTTTTGCATTTCTGCCGCCACTTTATTGACGCTTCCAACCGCGAATCCGAGCCGCGCCCGCGCGCGGCGATAGAGCCAACGATGTCCCGAATTTCCTTGTTTTCGCGTCAGTCCCGCTTGTCGCGCGCCGTGCGTGGCGCGCTGGCGATCCTGGCGCTCGGCGTAGCCGCATCGGCGTGGGCAGTCGGCACCGGCGAATTGCCGGCGTCCGCCGCCGGCGCCGCCGCTCCGCTTACCGTGACGGTCCAGCCGGGCCAGTCGCTGAACGACATCGCGAAAGCGGCCACGCAATCGCATGATCCGGCCGTGCTCGCACGCGCTGGCCGTGCGTTGTTCGATGCCAATCCGCAGGCGTTCATGAAACGCGACGCGAGCCGCCTGAAAGTCGGCGCGACGCTGACCGTGCCCGCGCTCGACGCGACCGGCGCGGCGCTCGTG
>NZ_BCPO01000156.1:0-13100 GCF_016586105.1 Burkholderia sp. E168m15 | reverse complement strand
CCGGCGCATCCGCTGCCTCCGGTGCGGCGGCTGCTTCCGCGCCCGCCGCCGCATCGGGCGGAGCGGCGCTCGCGCAGCACGGCGCATCCGCGCCGCATCCCGGCTCGGCCGTGCAACCCGCGCCGGTGGCGCCGGCCGTGCACGCGGCTCCGGTGAGCGGGGCGAGCGTCTCGACGGCGACGGCGGCGGGGGCGTTGGCTTCGAGCGGTGCTTCGGCTTCGATCGGCGCGTCGGCCGCATATGGCGCGTCGGCTGTCGAAAGCACGCAGCCGGCGGCGTCCACGGCCGGGGCAAGCGGCCCGCACGTGTGGAGCGGTGCGATCCAGTCGGCGCCGTCGTCCGCGAGCGAGGCTGCGGGGCAGGCGGTGCCGGGTAGCCCGGTTTCCGGCGTGCATGAACCGGCCGGCGCGGCGCCCGCCGTGAGTGCGTCGCAGCCGCGGCCGTCGAGCCTGCAGCAATTGCTGGCGTTGAAGAATCGCGTGCTGATGGAGTTGCAGAAGCACGGCATCGGCAAGCCGGCGACGACGACCGGCGTCGCGCCTGCTCCGGTGCCCGCCA
The DNA here is from genome assembly GCF_016586105.1 of Burkholderia sp. E168m15. NCBI lineage: Bacteria > Pseudomonadati > Pseudomonadota > Betaproteobacteria > Burkholderiales > Burkholderiaceae > Burkholderia > Burkholderia sp. E168m15. The sequence goes on along the minus strand of NZ_BCPO01000156.1, from coordinate 12,542 downwards.
CGCCGCGTCCGGCCGTGAATGACGCGGGTGCATCGGCCGCGGCATCGACGGCGGACGAAGCCGCGTCGGGTGTGGCAGCCAGTGCGCCGCAATCGGCATCGGCTTCGGTACAACGGGTCGCGCCTGTCGCGACGCCTGCACGGCGTACCGAACAGATGGACTGGCGCCCGGTCGCCGTGGCCGGCGCTGCCGTGATCGTGCTTGCGGCCGGCTTCGCATGGCGCAAGCGCCGCAAGGGTCGCCGCGCTGACGATGCGGGTACCGTTGCGACCGCGGCCGCAGGGGGCGGTGCCGTGGCTGCGGAAGCCGAAGCCGCGTCGTCTGTCGAACGAGAACTGCCGATCACGCCCGAGATGCCGGTCGCACGCGATGCGGCGTCCGACCTGAACCTCGCCGCGGCGACTGCCGCTGCGGCGGAGACGATCGAGCCGCCCGCAGCGGACACATCGCCTGTGCCCGAAGTGGCGGCACCGCACGACGGGTCGCCCGAATTGCCGGCTGCTCACGCTACGGGGCCGCTTGCGAACGAGGCGACTCCGGCTCCGGTCGAGGCTCCGCACGACGCAGAACCGGCGGAAAAAACCACCGCAGCGGACCAGCCAGCCGACCCGACCGCCGCATCCGCCGCACCTGCGACGACCGAAGCGCAGCACGCGTCGCTGATGCAGAACGCGATCAGCGCGCTCAACAGTCTCGACATGCCGTTGCCGCCGCGGACGGCGGACGAGCCATCGTCGACGGCGGAGGAACCGTCTGCGCGGGCAGTGCAGTCCGATGTCGATAAAATCGCAACTAACGGTCAATCCGCGCAGCACCCGCCAACGGGCGCGAGTGAACCGGCACCGGAACATCCCGCCGACCAGGACGAGGAGTTCGATTGGGACCCGGACGCAGCGACGCCCGCCGGCCAAGCTGGCAGCCCGCCCGTGACGACATCGCTGCCCCCGCTCGGCGGCGCGCAGTTCGGCGCGCTGAAGCTCGACTTCGATCTCGACCTGCCGTCCACGCCGGGCGCCGCGCTGCCCGCGCTCACCGCGGACGAGCTCGCGCGCATCGCCCGCAACAAGCTCGACCTCGCGGCCGAATACGTCGAACTGGGCGACCTGTCCGGCGCGCGGACGCTGCTGCAGGAAGTGATCGACGCGAACGACGCCGCGACTCGCGACGATGCACGCGCGCTGCTCGCGAAACTGGCGGACGAGGCGTGATGCGGATCGCGCTGGGCATCCAGTACGACGGCGCGGCGTTCTGCGGCTGGCAGGCGCAGCCGCACGGCAAGACCGTGCAGGATCGGCTCGAACATGCGCTGGCCGAATTCGCGCGGGTGCCGCTGCACACGACGGTGGCGGGGCGCACCGACACCGGCGTGCACGGGCTCGGACAAGTCGTGCATTTCGACACCGATCTCGAGCGGGAGGTGTTCTCGTGGGTGCGCGGCACCAATGCGTTCCTGCCGTCGACCGTGTCGGTGCAATGGGCGAAGCCGATGCCGGATACGTTCCATGCGCGTTTCTCGGCGTTCGAGCGCACCTACTACTACGCGCTGTACGTGCATCCGGTACGTTCGCCGATGCTGGCCGGGCGCGCCGGCTGGATCCACACGCCGCTCGACGACGACGCGATGCGCGCCGCCGCCGCGCACCTGATCGGCGAGCACGACTTTTCGTCGTTCCGGTCGTCGGAATGCCAGTCGAAGACGCCGGTCAAACACCTGTATCAGATCGATGTGCGGCGCGCGGGGCATTTCATCCATTTCCGCTTCCGCGCGAACGCGTTCCTGCATCACATGGTGCGCAACCTGATGGGCTGCCTCGTCGCGGTCGGGCGCGGCCGCTATCCGGCCGACTGGCTCGCCGACGTGCTGGCCGGGCGTGACCGCAATCTCGCGGCGCCCACGTTTATGGCCGACGGGCTGTACCTCGCCCACGTCGGCTATCCGGCGGAATTCGCCGTCCCGCCCGCGCAGCTCGGCAGCGTACCGTGGAGCAGCGTCTGGGCGGATCTGGACCCACAAACATGACGGAGCACGCCGTGTCTTCTTCGAATTCCGTCGCGGCCGGCCTGGCGCCGCGCACGCGCATCAAGCTGTGCGGGCTGTCGCGTCCCGAGGACGTGCTGCATGCGGCGGCGCTCGGCGCCGATGCGATCGGCCTCGTGTTCTACCCGAAGAGCCCGCGCGCGGTGACGATCGCGCAGGCGGCCGAGCTGGCGAGCCTCGCGCCGCCGTTCGTCTCGGTGGTCGGGCTGTTCGTGAATGCGACCGAAGCCGACATCGAAGCCGTCGTGCGCGACGTGCCACTGACGGTGCTGCAGTTCCATGGCGACGAGACGCCGGCGCAGTGCGACGCGCTCGGCCGCGCGGCACGGCTGCCGTGGTTGCGCGCGGTGCGCGTCGGCCCCTCGACGCAGCGTGCCGATTTGGTAGAATCGGCTCTTCATTATTCGAAAGCGCGCGGCCTCCTGTTCGACACTTTGGTGCCGGATTACGGCGGTAGCGGCAAGGTCTTCGATTGGTCTCTTATTCCCGCAGAGCTCGCGCGTCGGGCCGTTTTGAGTGGTGGCTTGAACGCGCAAAACGTCGGTGATGCGATCCGCCAGTTGCGTCCGTTTGCTGTCGATGTCTCGAGTGGCATCGAAGTGGAGGGCGCGAAGGGCGTGAAGGATCACGCCCGGATGGCGGCGTTCGTACGCGCGGTGCGCGCAGCGGACGCCGGGTGATGCAAGCCGGTGCGACCCCCAAAGCGGGCACACCGACCGATCGAGAGAGACACCATGTACAACCTTCCTGATGATCGCGGCCATTTCGGCCCGTATGGCGGCGTGTTCGTCGCCGAGACGCTGATTCACGCGCTGGACGAACTGCGCGCGGCGTATGAAAAGTTCCAGAACGATCCCGACTTCGTCGCCGAATTCGAGCGCGAGCTGAAGTATTTCGTCGGCCGCCCGTCGCCGATCTATCACGCGCAGCGCTGGAGCGAGATGCTCGGCGGCGCGCAGATCTACCTGAAGCGCGAAGACCTGAACCACACGGGTGCGCACAAGATCAACAACGTGATCGGCCAGGCGCTGCTCGCGAAGCGCATGGGCAAGAAGCGCGTGATCGCGGAAACGGGCGCCGGCCAGCACGGCGTCGCGACCGCGACGATCTGCGCGCGCTTCGGGATGGAGTGCGTCGTCTACATGGGCTCGGAGGACGTGCGCCGGCAGGCCGCGAACGTCTACCGGATGAAGCTGCTGGGCGCGACCGTCGTGCCGGTCGAATCGGGTTCGCGCACGCTGAAGGACGCGCTGAACGAAGCGATGCGCGACTGGGTCACGAATATCGAAAGCACGTTCTACATCATCGGCACGGTCGCGGGCCCGCACCCGTACCCGATGATGGTGCGCGACTTCCAGCGCGTGATCGGTGACGAGTGCAAGGTGCAGATGCCCGAGCTCGCCGGCCGCCAGCCGGACGCGGTGATCGCGTGCGTCGGCGGCGGGTCGAACGCGATGGGCATCTTCTATCCGTACATCGACGATACCTCGGTGCAACTGATCGGCGTCGAAGCGGCCGGCGACGGCCTCGACACGGGCCATCACGCTGCCTCGCTGATCGCCGGCAGCCCCGGCGTGCTGCACGGCAACCGCACGTACCTGCTGCAGGACGACAACGGCCAGATCATCGAGACGCATTCGGTGTCGGCGGGCCTCGATTATCCGGGCGTCGGTCCCGAGCACGCATGGCTGAAGGACAGCGGCCGCGCGCAGTACGTGCCGATCACCGACGCGGAAGCGTTGAAGGCGTTTCACGACTGCTGCCGGATCGAGGGGATCATTCCCGCGCTCGAGTCGAGCCACGCGATCGCGTACGGCGTGAAGCTCGCGCCGACGTTGCCGAAGGACAAGCTCCTGCTCGTCAACCTGTCGGGCCGCGGCGACAAGGACATGCACACGGTCGCCGAGCGATCGGGCATCGAGCTCTGACCCCGACCGATGCGTGACCTGATCGAAGAGCCGGGCGGCGGCGCCGCGAGCGAGGCGGAGGCGGTTCAGCCCGCCGCTGCCGCGCCGCGCGCGCTGCCGTCCGGTATCGAACTGCACAACCGCGACTTCCTGACCCATGCCGCGTATTTGCCGGATGCGTCGATCGACCTGATCGTCGCCGATCCGCCGTACGGGCTCGGCAAGGACTACGGCAACGATTCGGACAAGCGTTCGGGCGACGATTTCCTCGCGTGGACGCGCGGGTGGCTCGAGCTCGCGATTCCGAAGCTGAAGCCGAGCGGGTCGATGTACATCTTCTGCACATGGCAGTACGCGCCGGAAATCTTCAGTTTCCTGAAGACGCAGCTCACGATGGTCAACGAGATCATCTGGGACCGGCGCGTGCCGAGCATGGGCGGCACGACGCGCCGTTTCACGTCGGTGCACGACAACATCGGCTTTTTCGCGGTTTCGAAGGCGTATTACTTCGATCTCGATCCGGTCCGCATCCCGTACGACGCCGACACGAAGAAGGCCCGCTCGCGCAAGCTGTTCGAAGGCAGCAAGTGGCTGGAGATGGGCTACAACCCGAAGGACGTCTGGTCGGTCTCACGCCTGCACCGGCAGCACGCGGAGCGCGTCGATCACCCGACCCAGAAGCCGCTGGAAATCATCGAGCGGATGGTGCTCGCCAGCTGCCCGCCGGGCGGCCGCGTGCTCGATCCGTTCATGGGCAGCGGCACGACCGCGGTGGCCTGCGCACGGCAGGGGCGCGACTTCGTCGGCTACGAGATCAACGAAAGCTATTGTGCGATCGCGCACGAGCGCGTGAGCGCGCTCGCCGCGCCGGCGTGCGCGTGAATCGCGCCGCCGCATCGCCGAATGCTGCTTTGCATGGGACCGGAGTAAGCGCTAAAGCGCTAACTCCGGTCGACATAGGAAAATTATCATGAATCGTATTAAGCAGACCTTCGCCGCGCTCGCCGAACAAGGCCGTAAGGGCCTGATCCCGTTCATCACGGCCGGCGACCCTGATCCCGCGAAAACCGTCGAATTCATGCACGCGCTCGCCGCCGGCGGCGCGGACGTGATCGAACTCGGCGTGCCGTTCTCGGACCCGATGGCCGACGGCCCCGTGATCCAGCGCTCGTCGGAACGCGCGCTCGCGCGCGGCGTCACGTTGAAGAGCGTGCTCGCCGACGTGAAGCGTTTTCGCGAAACCGACCCCAAAACCCCCGTCGTGCTGATGGGCTATGCGAACCCGATCGAACGGATGGGCGTCGACGCATTCGCGGCCGAAGCCCACGCGGCCGGCGTCGACGGCGTGCTGGTGGTCGACTATCCGCCGGAAGAGGCGGGCGTATTCGCCGAGAAAATGCGTGCCGCGCAGATCGATCCGATCTTCCTGCTCGCGCCCACGTCGACCGACGAACGCATCGCCGACGTCGGCAAGATCGCGAGCGGCTACGTGTATTACGTGTCGCTCAAGGGCGTGACCGGCGCGGGAAATCTGGATGTTTCGAGCATTGCAGGTAAAATCCCGGCCATCAAGTCGCGCGTGCCGGTTCCGGTGGGCGTCGGCTTCGGTATCCGCGACGCCGAAACGGCGCGCGCGGTGGCCGAAGTGTCGGACGCCGTCGTGATCGGCAGCCGCCTCGTGCAGCTGCTCGAGAGCGCCGCGCCGGAAGGTGCCGCCGCCGCGTTGAAGACTTTCATCGCCGAGCTGCGTGCTGCGCTGGACGGTGCGGGCAACACGGCGCGATAAACACAACACAGGAAGCGGGAACGGGCCGGTTGGCCCGCCCCGCCACGGAACAGGAAACCATACGATGAGCTGGCTCGACAAACTGTTGCCGCCGAAGATCAAGCAGACCGACCCGAAAAGCCGCAAGGGCATTCCGGAAGGCCTGTGGGTCAAGTGCCCGTCCTGCGAGGCCGTTCTCTATCGCAACGACGTGGACGCGAACCTGCACGTGTGCCCGAAGTGCGATCACCACATGCGTATCGGCGCGCGCGAGCGCCTCGACGGGCTGCTCGATCCGGAAGGCCGCTATGAAATCGGCCAGGAAATCGTGCCGGTCGACACGCTGAAGTTCAAGGACAGCCGCAAGTACCCCGATCGTCTGAAGGAAGCGATGGACGAAACCGGCGAGACCGACGCGATGGTCGTGATGGGCGGGGCGATTCACACGCTGCCCGTCGTCGCGGCCTGCTTCGAGTTCTCGTTCATGGGCGGCTCGATGGGTTCGGTCGTCGGCGAACGCTTCGCGCGCGGTGCGCAGAACGCGCTGGAACAGCACGTACCGTTCATCTGCTTCACCGCATCGGGCGGCGCGCGGATGCAGGAAAGCCTGCTGTCGCTGATGCAGATGGCCAAGACCACCGCGATGCTGACCAAGCTGGCCGAAGCCAAGCTGCCGTTCATCTCGGTGCTGACCGACCCGACGATGGGCGGCGTGTCGGCGAGCTTCGCGTTCCTCGGCGACGTCGTGATCGCCGAGCCGAAGGCGCTGATCGGCTTCGCCGGCCCGCGCGTGATCGAGCAGACGGTCCGCGAGAAGCTGCCGGAAGGCTTCCAGCGCGCCGAATTCCTGCTGAAGACGGGCGCGATCGACATGATCGTCGACCGTCGCAAGATGCGCGACGAGATCGCGCAGTTGCTCGCACTGCTGCAGCGACAGCCGGCCGACGCGCTGGCTTGACCGGCGCAAGGTTGTGACGCTGCGCGTCGCCTGGCTTCAACGTCAGGCGGCGCGCTTCGTTTTTTTGGCGTAGTGGCGGTACCGATCCAGATTTGATCCGATGAGCACTTTTCCCACTCTCGACGCGTGGCTTTCGCATCTCGAACGCGCGCACCCGGTCGGCATCGACATGGGCCTGACCCGCATCGGGCAGGTCAAGGCGGCGCTGCAGCTCGAATTCGCGTGCCCGGTGATCACCGTCGGCGGCACGAACGGCAAGGGTTCGACCTGCGCATTCCTCGAGACGATCCTCGTGCGCGCGGGCTACAAGGTCGGCTGCCACACGTCGCCGCACCTGCTCGAATTCAACGAGCGCGCACGCGTGAACGGGCAGAACGTGACCGACGACGAGCTGCTGCCGCATTTCGAGGCCGTCGAAGCCGCGCGCACGTCGCTGGCCGAACCTGTATCGCTCACGTATTTCGAATTCACGACGCTCGCGATCCTGCATCTGTTCGCGTCGCGCGGGCTCGACGCGGTGATCCTCGAAGTCGGCCTCGGCGGCCGGCTGGACGCGGTCAACATCATCGACACCGATTGCGCGATCGTCACGAGCATCGACATCGACCACACCGAATACCTCGGCGACACGCGCGAGAAGATCGCGTTCGAGAAGGCCGGGATCTTCCGCGCGGGCAAGCCGGCGATCTGCGGCGATCCGGCCGCGCCGCAGACGCTGATCGACCACGCCGAAGCGATCGGCGCCGACCTGTGGCTGGTCGGCCGCGATTTCCGCTACGAGGCGCAGGCGGGCGCCGAGCGTCAGCAATGGAGCTATCTCGGCCGCGAGAAGCGCTATCCGGCGCTCGCGTATCCGGCGCTGCGCGGCGCGAACCAGCTGATCAATGCGTCGGCCGCGCTCGCCGCGCTCGAGGCGCTGCGCCCGGTGCTGCCGGTGTCCGCGCAGGATATCCGGCTCGGACTGGCCAACGTCGAACTGCCGGGGCGCTTCCAGGTGCTGCCCGGCAAGCCGGCGATCGTGCTCGACGTCGCGCACAACCCGCATGCGTCGGCCGTGCTCGAGCAGAACCTCGGCAACATGGGCTTCTTCCCGTACACGTACGCGGTGTTCGGCGCGATGCACGACAAGGACATCGACGGCGTGCTGCAGCACCTGAAGGGCGAGATCGACCACTGGTGCGTGACCGACCTGCCGCTGCCGCGCGCGGCCTCCGCGGAGCAGCTCGAAGCCGCGCTGCGCAAGGCCGGCGTGGAGGAGGGGCCCGATTCGAGCGTGACGCGGTACGCGTCGCCCGCGGAAGCGTTTCGCGATGCGCTAAAAAGAGCATCCGAGAATGATAGAATCGTGGTTTTCGGCAGTTTCCATACGGTTGCCGGCGTGCTGGCCTACCGTAAATCGCAGCAACACTGACTGACGGGCAGTTTCGGACTCAGCCATTCATGGGAATTTTCTCGTTCGGCAAGAAAGACGACGACGCGCCCCCGCGGCGCGGCGGTCGCACCGGGGCCTCCCGGAACGTGCGCACGGAGCGCACTGAACGCGTCGAGCGCCGCTCGCGCCGCACCGAGCGTCCGGAATCGGATGCACTGCTCCTCGATCCGACCCTTCCAGAAAAGCAACGCGCGCGCCGTCGCCTTGTCGGCGCGATCGCGCTCGTCGTGGCCGCGGTAATCGTGCTGCCGATGGTGCTCGATTCGCACCCGAAGCCGGTCACGGACGACATCGCGATCGACATCCCGAACCGCCCCGCGCACCAGGCGGTCGCGCCGCGCGACGACGATGTGTCCGACGTGCAGGCGGGTGTCGCGCACGACGAACCGCCGGCCTCCGACACGGCCGTTGCGGCCGCACCGGCGCCCGCGCCTAAGGATGCCGCGAAGCCGGCCGCGAAACCCGATACGACCACCACCGCGAGCGTGACGCCGCCGAAGCCCGCGCCGAAGCCGGCTGCGCCCGCCGCGAAACCGGCCGCGCCGAAGCCTGCGCCCGCAACGGTCGCGAATGACGGCGCCGCGAGCCCGGATAGCAGCGACGCATCGTCGCCGGCATCGCCGGCCGGTGCGCGCTTCGCGGTGCAGCTCGGCTCGTTCAAGGACGACGCGACGGCCCGTTCGTGGGCGACCAAGTTGAAATCGGCGGGTGTGCCCGCATATGTCGAGCATCGCAAGCAGGCAGACGGCAGCACGGCTACACTGTTGCGGGCCGGCCCGTTCGCGGATCGTTCGGCGGCTTCCGCCGCGATCGCGAAGGTGCGCGAAGCCGGTCTGACGCAGTAATGCCACGATGCTGACGGCTTTCGACTACGCTGTATTGGCGGTGATCGTGTTGTCGGCGCTGCGCGGCGCGTGGCGCGGCTTCGTGTCCGAGATTTTCGGGCTGATCGGCTGGATCGCGGCGATCGTGATCGCGAGCCGCTACGTCGGGCTGGTCGTGCCGTACATTCCGGCGAACTGGCCGGGCGGCGCGCTGACGCAGTGGGTGATCGCCTTCGCGTTGCTCGTGATCGGCGTCGTGCTGGTCGCCGGCGTGGCGAACGCGCTGCTGTCGCGGATCGCGCAGGCGAGCGGCCTGGGCGGCGTCGACCGCTCGCTGGGCATGATGTTCGGGCTCGTCCGCGGCTGCGTGCTGGTGGTGCTGCTGGTCGCGGCGGCCGGGCTGACCGAACTGCCCAAACAGGATTTCTGGCGCAATGCGCTCTTGCGTCCTTTTGCCGAACAGGGCGTGCACGAGCTGAAGCAGCTCTTGCCCGACGGCATGGCCCAGTACGTACGCGTGTGACGACGCGGCCGGGCAGGACGGAACCGATTTTGTCATTCTGAAGGACATGCCATGTGCGGCATCGTAGGCGTTATCTCCCAATCCCCGGTCAATCAGCTGATCTATGACAGCCTGCTGCTGCTGCAGCATCGCGGTCAGGACGCGGCGGGCATTGCGACGGCGGACGGCAGCAATTTCCACATGTACAAGGCGAACGGCATGGTGCGCGACGTGTTCCGCACGCGCAACATGCGCAGCCTGCCCGGCACCTACGGCATCGGCCAGGTGCGCTACCCGACGGCCGGCTCGGCGTCGAGCGAGGCCGAGGCGCAGCCGTTCTACGTGAACGCGCCGTTCGGGATCATCCTCGCGCACAACGGCAACCTGACGAACTGGCAGCAACTGAAGGACGAGATGTTCCGGATCGACCGCCGGCACATCAACACCAATTCCGACAGCGAAGTGCTGCTCAACGTGTTCGCGCACGAGCTGCAACTGTCGACCACGGGCCTCGAGCTCGATCCGGCGTCGGTATTCAAGGCGGTCTCGGGCGTGCATCGCCGCCTGCAGGGTTCGTACGCGATCGTGTCGCTGATCGCCGGCTACGGCCTGCTCGCGTTCCGCGATCCGTTCGGCATCCGTCCGCTGTGCATCGGCAAGCTCGAGACCGAGCACGGCACCGAGTGGATGGTCGCATCGGAGTCGGTGGCGGTCGAAGGCATCGGTTTCGAATTCGTGCGCGACCTGGAGCCGGGCGAAGCGATCTTCATCGACAAGGCCGGCAATTTTCACAGCCAGCAGTGCGCGGAGAACCCGACGCTGAATCCGTGCATGTTCGAATACGTGTATCTGGCCCGTCCGGATTCGTGCCTCGACGGCGTGCCGGTCTACAACGTGCGCCTGCGCATGGGCGACTATCTCGCCGAAAAGATCAAGCGCGAACTGCCGAACGTGCCGATCGACGTCGTGATGCCGATTCCCGATTCGTCGCGCCCGGCGGCGATGCAGGTCGCCGCGAAGCTCGGCGTCGAGTATCGCGAAGGCTTCTTCAAGAACCGCTACGTCGGCCGGACCTTCATCATGCCGGGGCAGGCCGTGCGCAAGAAGTCGGTGCGCCAGAAGCTCAATGCGATGAGCATCGAGTTCAAGGACAAGCACGTGCTGATCGTCGACGATTCGATCGTGCGTGGCACGACCTCGCACGAAATCGTGCAGATGGCGCGCGATGCGGGTGCGAAGTCGGTGATCTTCGCGTCGGCGGCGCCGCCCGTGAAGTTCCCGAACGTGTACGGCATCGACATGCCGACGCGTGGCGAACTCGTCGCGCACGGCCGCACCGACGAAGAAGTCGCGAAGATCATCGGCGCCGACCACCTGATCTATCAGGACGTCGACGATCTGCGCCGCGCGGTGCGCGACATCAACCCGAAGCTCGAGCACTTCGAGGCGTCGTGTTTCGACGGCAACTACATCACCGGCGCGGTGACGCCCGAGTACCTCGATGCGATCGAGCGCGCGCGCCTCGCGCCGGCGTCGCAGGCCGATCGCGATACGGCCGGCGATACCGAGCGTTCGCAGATGAACCTGCAACTGTCGGTCGAGTAACGCCGGCGCACGCTTTTATCGAGGCGTGATAGGATGTGGCCTTGCGTCGATTTGATATCAGCTTGCGGACGCGGGGCAACTTCCCAAAACAGCTAAAGCGAAGGCCGGCGGCAGCCGGCCCGAGTCGATCGCTGTCGTACCGCACCGAAGCCCGCTGATGCCGACGCATAGCGGGCTTTTTGTTTTTTGGCCTCGGTTTTGACCGGGTCCGCGCTTCATGAACGACCGTCGGCGCGGCCCTCGAATACGGAAAACGGAACATGGACGACTCCCTCAACTTCGACACGCTTGCCGTGCGCGCGGGCACGCTGCGCAGCGACTTCAACGAGCATTCGGAAGCGCTGTTCCTCACGTCGAGCTTCTGCTTCTCGAGCGCGGCCGACGCGGCCGAGCGCTTCGCGAATTCGGAAGACTATTTCACCTATTCGCGCTTCACGAATCCGACCGTCACCATGTTCCAGGAGCGTCTCGCGGCGCTCGAGGGCGGCGAGGCGTGCATCGCGACGGCGTCGGGCATGGCCGCGATCATGTCGGTCGTGATGTCCGCGCTGCAGGCAGGAGACCACCTCGTCAGCTCGCGCAGCCTGTTCGGCTCGACGCTCGGGATGTTCTCGCAGATCTTCAGCAAGTTCGGGATCACGACGACCTTCGTCGACCCGACCGACCTGAACGCGTGGCAGGAAGCGGTGCGGCCGGAAACGAAGATGTTCTTCCTCGAGACGCCGTCGAACCCGCTGACCGAGCTCGCCGACATCGAGGCCATCGGCAAGATCGCGAAGGCGGCGAACGCGCTGTTCGTCGTCGACAACTGTTTCTGCAGCCCGGTACTGCAGCAGCCACTGAAGCTCGGCGCGGATGTCGTGATGCACTCCGCAACGAAATTCCTCGACGGGCAGGGCCGCGTGCTCGGCGGCGCACTGGTCGGCTCGAAGGAATTCATCATGGGCAAGGTGTTCCCGTTCGTGCGCAGCGCGGGCCCGACGCTGTCGGCGTTCAACGCGTGGGTGCTGCTGAAGGGGATGGAGACGCTGTCGCTGCGCGTCGAGAAGCAGTCGGCGAACGCGCTGGAGATCGCGCGCTGGCTCGACTCGCATCCGGCGGTGGCGCGCGTGTTCTATCCGGGGCTCGAATCGCATCCGCAGCATGAACTCGCGAAGCGTCAGCAGAAGGCGGGCGGTGCGATCGTGTCGTTCGAGCTGAAGGGCGACACGCCCGAGCAGCAGCGCGCGAACGCATGGCGCGTGATCGACGGCACGAAGCTGGTGTCGATCACCGGCAACCTCGGCGACACGCGTACGACGATCACGCATCCGGCCACCACGACGCACGGCCGGATTACGCCGGAAGCGCGTGCGGCGGCGGGGATCACCGAAGGGTTGATCCGCCTCGCGGTCGGCCTGGAGCATGCGGGCGACATTCGCAACGATCTGGCGCGTGGTCTGGACGGCTGAGCGAGATAGCACTTTTTGGCTGGGCATCAATGAAAACGGGCCGCTCGAAAGAGCGGCCCG
>NZ_BCPO01000155.1:0-7315 GCF_016586105.1 Burkholderia sp. E168m15 | reverse complement strand
CGGCGTATGCCGTCGCGTGCGTTTCGCCAACGTTCAGCCAGCGGTGTGCCCGGGCGGTGCGGCACGCATCGCGTCCACCATCCAGCGCAGCGTTTCGTCGAGCGGCGTGACCGGCAATTCGCCCACCGCGCGCCGCAGCTTGTCGCGCGACCCGCTCAGGCTTTTCACTTCGTTGTGCCGCACGAAGCGCGGGTCGATCGTCACGTCGATCACGTAACCGGCGATGCGCGACAGCATCGCGAGCACTTCCTTCAGCGAATACGCGCGCTCCGAGCAGACGTTGAACGTCTCGCCGGCCGGCGCGGCTTCGATGAGCTTCAAATAGGCGGCCGTCACGTCGCGTACGTCGGAGAAATCGCGGCTCACGTCGAGGTTGCCGAGGGAGATCCGCGGCGCGTTGCTCGCATAGTGCGCGACGAGCTTCGGCAGCAAATAGGCATCGCTCTGGCCGACACCCGTGTAGTTGAACGGCCGCGCGATCACGATCGGCAGCCGGTCGGCCCAGAGCTTCGCCGCATATTCCATCGCGAGCTTGCTGACCGCGTAGTCGTTCGCCGGGGCAGGCGCGACGGTTTCGTCGAGCACGCCGGCCGTCGAATTGCCGTAGACGTTCGCACTGCTGGCCAGCAGCACCGCCGACGGACGGCGGTCGAGGCCGGCGAGCGCCGCCAGCAGGTTGCGCGTGCCGACGATGTTGACTGCGTAGGTTTGCGACGGCTCGTCCTGCGCGACGTGCGCACGCGCGGCGAGATGCACGACCGCGTCGGGGCGCGCATCGGCCGCGGCCGCGCGCATGGCCTCCGCGTCGAGCAGGTCGGCGGGCAGCAGCGTGCAGTGTGCGAACGCCGGATCGGCGGGGCGGGGCGTGCCGGGCGCGACCGTGCCCCAGACGTCATAGCCGGCCGCCTGCAGGCGTTCGGCCATGTAGCGACCGGTGAAGCCCGTCAGGCCCGTGACGAATGCACGGCGCGACGGACGCCCGGTTTCAGAACGTGTCATGGTGTTGGTTCCGCGTCAAATCCGCTTCGACCATCATCTGGCAAAGTTGTTCGAGCGTCGTCTTCGGTGCCCAGCCCAGTTTGCTTTTCGCCTTGTCCGCGCAGCCGATCAGCAGGTCGACTTCGGCCGGGCGGTAGAACTTCGGGTTCACTTCGACGAGCACGTTGCCGGTCGCGGCATCGAGGCCGCGCTCCTGCTCGCCCTTGCCGGTCCATTCGATCTGGTAGCCGGCCGCCGCGAACGCCATCCGCACGAAGTCGCGCACGGTTTCGGTGCGGTTGGTCGCCAGCACGTAGGTGTCGGGCTCGTCGGCCTGCAGCATGCGCCACATGCCTTCGACGTATTCGAGCGCGAAGCCCCAGTCGCGCTTCGCGTCGAGATTGCCGAGCTCGAGCTTGGTCGCCTTGCCCAGCTTGATCTTCGCGATCGTGTCGGTGATCTTGCGCGTGACGAATTCGCGGCCGCGCAGCGGCGATTCGTGGTTGAACAGGATCCCGCTGCTGCCGAACAGGCCATACGATTCGCGATAGTTCACGGTCATCCAGTGCGCGTACAGCTTCGCGACGCCGTACGGGCTGCGCGGATAGAACGCGGTGGTTTCCGTTTGCGGAATGGCCTGTACCTTGCCGAACATCTCGGACGTCGACGCCTGGTAGAAGCGCGTCTTCGGGCTCACGACGCGAATCGCCTCGAGCAGGTTCAGCGGGCCGATGCCGGTCACTTCGGCGGTCGTCGCCGGCTGGTCGAACGACACGCCGACGAAGCTTTGCGCGGCCAGGTTGTAGAGCTCGTCCGGCTGCGTGCGTTCGAGCAGGCGCAGGCTCGAGCCCGCGTCGGTCAGGTCGTGCTCGACGAGCGTCAGGTTCGGGTGCGTGTCGACGCCAAGCTCGGCGATACGCCAGAAGTTCACCGAGCTGGTGCGGCGGTAGGTGCCGGTGACTTCGTAGCCTTTGTCGAGCAGCAGTTTGGTCAGGTACGCACCGTCTTGCCCCGAAATTCCGGTGATGATGGCCTTTTTACGCGTTTGGCTCATGGCGTTGTCCTGGTAGAAGCGATGGATGATGAAATTCAGGCGGTCGTGCCGGCGGCAGCCGGCACCGCGCGGCGCGCCGGCCCGCGTGTCAGGCGCCGTTCGAAGCCGTACCAGCTCAGGGTCGCGTAAGCGAGCGTGATCGCGAGCGCGAGCACGGCCGTGACGAAGCGGTTCAGATGCAGCGGCCACAGCGCGTACAGCACGCTCAGGTGGATCAGGTAGACGGTGTAGCTGACGGTGCCGACGTAGACGAGCATCGGGTTCGTCAGCACGCGCTGAACGAGGCCGCGGCCGCGCAGCGCGATCACGACGATCGACGTGCACAGCAGCAGCGAGATGCTGTAGAGCGCTGCGTTCGACAGCGGCGTGTTCGCGGCGCGAAAGCGCGGGAACGACAGGTGCAGCCAGCCGAGGATCGCGAGCGACACGAGCGCGCCGACGATCGCGAGCGGATAGAACGGCTCCAGCGCGCGCCGGTCGCGGCGCAGCACGATCGCGAGCAACGCGCCGGCTGCGAGCAGGTCCATCCGGAACGGCGTCAGGTAGTAGATCGGCCAGAACGAATCGAACCACGGCGTCGCGATCGCGCGCAGCACCGGCGCCGCGACGATCAGCGCGGCGGCGACCCACAGCAGCGCGCGCTCCGAGCACCACAGCACGACGAACGGCCAGAAGATGTAGAACTGCTCCTCGACCGCGAGCGACCACAGCACGTTCAGGCTGTCATGGCCGATGCTGCCGAGCGACAGCCCGATATTGGTCGAGAAAAACGCGAACCACGGCCAGTGCGGCAGCCAGCTCGAGCCGAACAGCAGCGTCGACACCAGCAGCAGCAGCACGTACGGCGGCAGGATGCGCCGTACGCGACGTGCGTAGAAGTGGCTGAAGTACGACTGCCCGCGCGCCTTGCGATCGAGCAGGATGCCGGTGATCAGCAGGCCGCTCAGCACGAAGAACAGATCGACACCCATCCACAGCGGCGCCTTCAGTGCGTGCTGCAGGAATACGGCGCCCACGGCGATCGCGCGCAGCCCGTCGAGCTGCACGATCCGGCCGTGTTGCGGCGGGGCGAGGTCGGCGGGGCGCGCCAGGGCCGTCATCGCGCGGCTCCTTCACGACCCGCATCCAATGCGTGTACGTATTGCATGCCTTTAAATCGAATATGGAATCGAAACCGATTCTAGGGAAAAGAAATCGGTAAAAAAACGCGCGTCGGTTAGCGGGCGATAAATAGGCAAATGCCGATTATTACGATCACGGCATGAAAGGTTGGCGCCCGGACGGGCTCGCCAGGCGGCGCAGAGCGGAATTTTCTACGTGGCGGCGCGGGAGAGGCGGTCGTTATTGCCGTTTTTGGGCGTCATTTATTCGCTGTTCCGGCTCGATATTTCAGGCAGAAACATCCCCAAATATTTCCAAATTTCTTGTGATTATTTTTGCTTGTAACCTGCATCGCGACGTTTGAAACCCATTTAGCGACAGGGCGCGGCCGCGGGCGATCCGTGGCGGCGCCGGTCGCTGTTGCATCGAGTCTGGAGAAGCGCATTGCGACGTCTGATTCTGGTTGGCATGACGGTATGCGCGGTGCTGCTGACGAGCGCCGCGCCGGCCGAAACGGTGTTGCCCGCGACGACCTCGTGGATCGGCAACACGTTCGGCTATGGCGATGGCACATGGACGCAGATCGACATCCGCGCGATCGCGGTGACGCCCGAGGGCAAGGTGTATACGAATGCGCCGTGGGACGAGAGCGGCGCCGAGGCGAGCGTCTACCAGGACGGGAAGATGCTCGGCTTCGCCGGCGGCACGCACGGCTGGGGCAATCTCGGCGGCAGCGCGATCGCGGTGAACGGCAAGTACGCGTATGTCGCGATCGGCGTCGGCAACGAGCGCGGCCACCTGCAGTCGCCCGGCATCTGGCCGGACAAGGGCAAGCAATGGTTCGGCATCTCGCGGCGCACGATCGGCGACATGAAGCAGCCCGCGCCGTTTCGCGCGGCGCCGCAGGTCGCGCCGGGCGGGCGTGCCGATACCGGCCGCGCACGGATGGCCGCCAGCTTCATGATGATGAACGAGGTGCCGGCGCCCGCACGCTCGGAAGTGGGTGAGGCGAAGGCGGAAGTGGGCGGCCTCGCGGCCGACGACAAGACGCTGTTCGCGACCAATCCGTCGCGCGACGTGGTGGATGTGTACGACGCGGAGACGATGCAGCAGAAGGGCACGTGGAGCGCGCACGAGCCGGGCCGCATCGCGCTCGCCGGCGACGGCACGCTGTGGCTGCTGACCGATACGCTGGGTGGGCCCGCGCATCTCGTGCACGTGCGGGCCGACGGCCGCAAGCTCGACGACGCGCCGGCGCTGCCGGAAGGCACCGACGCGGTGGACGTGGCGGTCGACGCGAAAGGGCGCGTGCTCGTCGCGGACAACGGGCCGCGCCAGCAGATCCTGATCTTCTCGAAAGGCGGCAACGGCTATGCGCCGTCGGGCACGCTCGGCGAACGCGGGGGCATCTTCGCGGGCCCGGTGCCGGGCCGGCCGGGGCCGCAGCGTTTCAACGGGCTGACCGGCGTCGGCGTCGACCGCGCGGGCAACATCTATGTATCGATGAACGGGATCGGGCCGCGCCACGACACGATCGGCGCCGGGCTCGGCGCGGTGCTGGAGAGCTACACGCCGGACGGCAAGCTGCGCTGGCAGGTGCAGGGGCTGCTGTTCGTCGACGGCGCGTGGCTCGATCCCGCGCGGCCGAACAGCGTGTACACGGGCAACAAGCGCTTCGAGCTCGACCTGTCGAAGCCGCCGGGCCAGGACTGGAAATACGTCGGCTTCCTGTCGAACCGCTTCAAGTATCCGGACGACCCGGTGTTCCACACGGACCAGTATCCGGGCATGCCGATCGCGCGGCGCGTCGACGGCCGCACGTTCCTGTACCTGACCGACATGTACGCCGATCACCTGAAGATCTACCGCTTCGACGCGAAGCGCGACGGCGAGGTTGCGATTCCGTCGGGCCTGATCGCGGGCCGCGCGCGGCCGGTCGACAAGGTGCCGAACAAGCCGCCGGGCGGCGACTGGCTGTGGCGCGACGCGAACGGCAACGGCCGGATCGATGCCGACGAGTCCGAGATCAACACGACGGGCAAGGCGAAGGCGGGCGGCTGGGGCTGGTGGGTCGACACGAAGGGCGACATCTGGCGCACGAGCGACGTGCGCGGCATCCACCGCTTCCAGTACGGCGGCGTCGACAAGGCCGGCAACCCGATCTATTCGTACGACAAGGTCACGACCTACCCGATGCCGCAGCCGTTCACGCAGTTGCGCCGCGCGATCTACGAGCCGCAGACCGACACGCTGTACGTGACCGGCTACACGGCCGATGCGCCGCCGCAGCCGGGCATCAACAAGGAAGTGGGGCGCGTGCTGATCCGCTTCGACAAGTGGTCGACGGGCTCGCCGGTCGCGCGCTACCAGGTGGCGCTGCCGTGGAAGCTCGATGCGAAGCCGATCTTCGACCTGATCGGGATCACGGTCGAGGGCCGCTACATCTTCACGGTGGAGCCGGTCGGCAAGATCCACGTGTACGACAAGGAAGCCGGCAAGGAAGTCGGCGTGATGAGCCCGGGCGCCGAGGTCGGCAAGGCGTCGGGCTGGGTCGACGTGCCGTTCGGCATCAGCGCGTTCCGGCGCGAGAACGGCGAGTACCTGGTGTTCGTCGAGGAAGACGCGCGCGGCAAGGTGCTCATGTACCGCTGGAAACCTTAACGGGCCCATGGGCTAAAGCATGGACAAAGGCATACTCAAGAACGTTTCGATCAACTTCATCGGGCTGATCCTGCCGACCTTCGTGTCGCTGGTGACCGTGCCCGCGTACATCCACGCGCTCGGCGTCGAACGCTATGGCGTCGTAAGCCTCGTGTGGACGCTGATCGGCTATTTCGGGATCCTCGATCTCGGGATGAGCATGGCCGCGCAGAACCACATCTCGAAGGCGCTCGCGAGCGGCAACGCCGACGAAAGCGCACGCGTGTTCTGGAGCGCGTTCTGGCTGAATCTCGGCACCGGCATCGCGGGCGGACTGCTGATCTATTTCGGCGCGTTCGTCTACACCGCGTATTTCACGAAGGTGTCGGCCGCGATGCAGCACGAGGTGTATCTCGCGCTGCCGTGGCTCGCGCTCGCGATTCCGCTCGCGAACGTGTCGTGGGTGTTCGCCGGCGCGATCAACGGCGCCGAACGGTTCGGCGTGTTCAACACGAACCAGACGATCGGCACGTTCCTGTTCCAGCTGCTGCCGCTCGCCGCCGCGTGGTGGATCGCGCCGAACCTGCAGACGGTGCTCGCCGCGGCCGTCGTCGCGCGGCTGATCGCGGCGGTGATGCTCGGGCAGGCCAGCATCAAGGTGCTCGGCATCCGCCGCATCGATCCGCCGCAGTGGGGCACCGCGAAAGGGCTGTTCAACTTCGGCGGCTGGATGCTGATCGCGAGCACGACCAGCATGATCGCCGACACGCTCGACCGCGTGATGCTCGGCGCCGGCATGGGCGCGAAATTCGTCACCTACTACACGGTGCCGCAGAACCTCGTCACAAGGTTGAACATGCTGCCGAACGCGCTGGTGCGCACGCTGTTCCCGCGGCTGTCGGCGGTCGGCCGCGATCATGCGGATACCCTCGCGCGCCAGTCGCTCGAATTCCTGAACGGCGTATTCACGCCGGTCGGCATCGTCGCGATCTTCGCGCTCGCGCCGTTCCTCACGCTGTGGGTCGGCGCCGATCTCGCCGCGCATTCGGCGCCGGTCGGCCGCGTGCTGGTGATCAGCGTGTGGCTCGTCGGCCAGGCGAGCGTCACGCGCATCCTGATCCAGTCGCAGGTCAACCCGGCCCGCGCGGCATTCGCCGGGCTCGTCGAGATGCCGTTCTTCGTCGGCGGCCTGTGGTTCGGCATTCATCACTTCGGGCTGATCGGCGCGGCGGTGGTCGTCGCGGCGCGCGCGCTCGTCGACTACGGCGTGCTGCTGTACCTGTCGGCGATCCGAATGCGCGCGATCGTGCTCGACATGCTCGCCCATCTCGCCTTCCTGCTCGCGAGCCTGTTTCTGGCCCAAGCCTGGTCGGGGCTCGGCGAGTCGATCGGCATGTGCGCGGTCGTGCTGGTGCTGAACGTCGCGTGGTCGCTCACGATGACGCCGGGATTGCGCGCACTCGTGCGCGACCTGTTTGTCCGTCTCAATGCGAGGAAAACCATATGAATCGCGATCTGGCGGAACACGCCGTCCTGAATCTC
>NZ_BCPO01000154.1:0-46901 GCF_016586105.1 Burkholderia sp. E168m15 | reverse complement strand
GTGCTTTCCCGACGCGGACCTGTTCAGCCTCGTCGATTTTCTCGACGACCGCGCATTCGTGCGCGGCAAGCCGGTGAGGACGTCGTTCATCCAGAAGCTGCCGTTCGCCCGCACCAAGTACCGCAGCTACCTGCCGCTGATGCCGCTCGCGATCGAGCAGCTCGACGTGTCCGAGTACGACCTCGTGATCTCGAGCAGCCACGCGGTCGCGAAGGGCGTGCTGACCGGGCCGGATCAGGTGCACATCAGCTACGTGCATTCGCCGATCCGCTATGCGTGGGACCTGCAGCACCAGTATCTGGAACAGTCGAACCTCACGCACGGGCCGAAATCGCTGCTCGCGCGGATGATCCTGCACTACATCCGCAACTGGGACACGCGCACCGCGAACGCGGTGGACGGCTTCGTCGCGAACTCCGCGTTCATCGCACGGCGCATCAAGAAGGTCTATCACCGCGACGCGGCGGTGATCTTTCCGCCGGTCGACGTCGACGCGTTCTCGCTGAACGCGGTGAAAGAGGATTTCTACCTGACCGCGTCGCGGATGGTGCCGTACAAGAAGATCGACCTGATCGTCGAGGCGTTTTCGCGCACGCCCGAGCGCAAGCTCGTCGTGATCGGCGACGGCCCCGAGATGCAGAAGATTCGCGCGAAGGCCGGCCCGAACGTCGAGATCATGGGCTACCAGCCGTTCGCGGTGCTGCACGACCGGATGCGGCGCGCGAAGGCGTTCGTGTTCGCGGCCGAGGAGGATTTCGGGATCTCGGTCGTCGAGGCGCAGGCGTGTGGCACGCCGGTCATCGCGTACGGCAAGGGCGGTGCGCTCGAAACCGTGCTCGACCCGCAATCGAACCTGCACCCGACCGGCCTCTTCTTCGACGAACAGACGCCGCACGCGATCGTCGCGGCCGTCGACGATTTCGAGCGTGCGCCGCAGCGCTTCACGCCTGACGCGTGCCGCGCGAACGCGGAGCGCTTTTCCGCCGACACGTTCCGGCGGCGCTTTCTCGACTACGTGGAGCAGGCGCTGCCCGGTTCGACCGCGCAGCGCGGCACGGCTGCCCCGCTGCCGGCCGCGCGCGGCCCGGCGACGCTCGTGCTCGACCAGAGCGGCGTGCTCGGCGGCGCCGAGCTGTCGCTGCTCGAGATCATGAAACACATGCGCGCGAACGCCGACGTGCTGCTGTTCGCCGACGGTCCGTTCCGCGCGGCGCTCGACGAGATCGGTGCGCGCGTCGACGTGGTCGAGCAGGGTGCGCTCGCGGGCGTGCGCAAGCAGGGCGGCGTGTCGTTCGGCGCGGTGAAGCAGCTCGTGCGGCTGGTGCGCGACGTCGCCCGGCGCGCGCGCCGCGCCGAGGTGATCTACGCGAACACCCAACGCGCGATGGTGGTCGCCGCGCTCGCCGGGCGGCTCGCGCGCAAGCCGGTGGTCTGGCACCTGCGCGACATCGTCAGCACCGATCATTTCGGCGGCAAGCAGTTGAAGGCGATCAAGTATTGCGCGCGGCTCGGCGTCACGCGCGTGATCGCGAACTCCGACGCTTCCGCGCAGGCGTTCCGCGCGCTGACGGGCTTCACGCCGCAGCACGTCGACGTCGTGTTCAACGGCATTTCGGCCGAACCGTTCGACGCGCTGGAAGGCGTGAGCCAGGCCGCGCTGCGCGCGCGCCTCGGGCTGCCAGCGGACGCCTGGCTGGTCGGCTCGTTCAGCCGTCTCGCACGCTGGAAGGGGCAGCACGTGCTGCTGGAGGCCGCCGCGCGGCACCCGGACATGCATGTGGTGCTGGTCGGCGCGCCGCTGTTCGGCGAGGACGACTATGCGGCGCAACTGCACGAATTCGTCGCGCAGCACGGGATGGACGAACGCGTGCATTTCCTCGGGTTCCAGCGCGACGTGGCCGCGTGCATGACGGCGGTCGACGTTGTCGCGCACACGTCGATCACGCCGGAGCCGTTCGGGCGCGTGATCGTCGAGGGGATGCTCGCGCGCCGGCCGGTCGTCGCGGCGCGGGCGGGCGGCGTCGTCGAGATCATCGAGGACGGCGACAACGGGCTGCTTTGCGAGCCGGGCAACGCGGCCGCGCTGGCCGATGCGCTGGCGACGCTCAAGCGTGACCGCGCGCTGCGCGAGCGGCTCGTCGCGAGCGGGCGTGCGACCGCGGTGCGCCGGTTCGGGACCGAAACCTACGTGGAGCGGGTCGAGAAGATCCTCGCGGATACGGCGAAAGCCGCCAAGGCCGCGAACGCGAAGAAGTAGCAGCCGGCGCGAGCCGGCGGGAAAGGGGCCCCCATGCGGCGTTGCGCTGCGCGGGGGCTTTGCTTTTCAGCGGGCGAGGTGTCTGGCTCCGGCAGACGGGTGTGTTTGCGTCGCGAATCCGCGGCGGGCGCGAGCGTGGCCGACCGTCATCTGAAACCCGGATCGAGCCATCGGCAACGCGAAGCGGGCAGGCGGACCGTTGAAGTCGTGCCGCGGCAAACCCCGCAGAGACGGCTTACGCGGGGCGTAGCGCGGTCGGAGAGCGGCAGGCTGCCGTTCCTTGTCGAACCGGCCCGCGACCGCGTGCCGGCCGTGAAAAAGCCCCCGCGCAGCGAGACGCCGCACGAGGGCTCCGAGACCGGACGGGCCGGCCGGCCCGCGTCAGACGGCCTGTTCGGGCGTCGACGCGACGACGCGGGCGGCGCGGGTCGGCTTGAAGCTGGCCGACCACATCATCGCCGGTCGTTCGAACATCCGGTAGAACAGGTACGCGACCGGAATCGCGACGGCCATGAACGCGAACGACGGCCAGATCGACAGTTGCAGTTCGGAGTGGAACAGCACCGAGCCGAGGCAGACGAACAGCGGCAGGTGGATCAGGTACAGCGAGTAGCTGAAGTCGCCGAACCAGCTCAGCACGCGCAGCGGCGGCGTCGGGCGCGGCGGGCGGGCGAGCGCGCGGTACAGGAAGCACGCGAAGCCGGCCGACCACAGCTGGAATGCACCGTACTGGCCGACATGGAACGCGCCGCAGCCGGCGGCCAGCAGCACGGCGGCCGCGACGTACCACGCGCGCGACGGCACGACGGCCGTGTCGCGTGACTGCTGCGCGCGCACGTCGGCGATCCATGCGCCGATCGTCCAGGACAGCCAGTACGACGTGAAGAACTGCAGGTCGTGCCGTTCGAGCAGCCACGCCGACGCGACGTTGACGAGCGCGACCGTGGCCACGACCGCCGGCATGCCGATGCGCCGGCGAAGCGCGAACAGCAGCGGATAGATCGCATAGAACTGCACTTCGAGCGACAGCGTCCACAGTGCGCCGTTCGACCCGTACGTGTAGCCGGCGACGCCCTGCAGCGAGAACAGGTTCACGAGGAACGCGACCAGGCCGACGTCGCGGATCTTGTGGCTGACGGGCTCGATCTGCAGGCTGACCGCGTCGAGCGCGAGCGTGAACAGCAGCGCGGCGAGCAGCACCGGGTAGATGCGCGCGAAGCGGCGCACCCAGAAGTTCGGCGCGTCGAGCCGGTACGCGGGGTTGGCCGCGAGCTTGAGCGCCGCGTTGCGGTGGATGCAGTAGCCGCTGATCACGAAGAAGATCGGGACGCCGGCGGAGCCCCATGCGAACGGGAAGGTCAGGTAGCCGGCGATCACGCCCGGGCTGAGTGCATGACCGTAAGCATGATGGAAGCTCTGCATGCCGACCCAGACGACCTGGCGGCAGTGGAAATAGGCGACGAGCAGCGCCGCGAAGCCGCGCATCGCGTCGATCACGTGTTCCTTGTGATCGGCGACGGGCGGCGCGGCCAGAGACGATCCGCTGAAAGCTTGCATGCGATTCGATTCCTTGCGACGGATGGACGGGAAGTTTGATCCAATCGTAATGCGCAAGAATTCGGTCAATGAATAAAAAAATCTCGCCCGGAAATATCGGTATTCCACATCATGGATTTATCCCGGCCGCGAAAGCGGTTCGTCGAGGGGCGCGAATTATTTGCCGATTTTTTTCTGATAGTTTGAAAGCTCCAGTTGATTGATGCAAGGAGCGGCAAGATGGACATGCATTGGATCGCGAGCGCTGCAGTACTGCTGGTCATGGCCGTTCTGTCGGCGTACCGCGAGGCGCTGAAGAACGAACCGATCCGCCCGGGCCTCGAGCGGGGCGGCGTGCCCTATATCGAGGAATTCGAATCGTAAGAATTTGTATCTGGAAAATCGGTAATTTGTTTCTGCTTCGGCAATCGGTTCGGCAATATCGACCGAATTGAAACGATTATATTTTTTCCGGAATAATTGGGCAATCAGTTCATATCGAAAATGAGCGGAGCGGAATTGGCAGTGCCGTCGATTCTCGATATGCCGTTCGGAACACAATCGCGCCGGGTCGCGGGTCGACGCGGCGCAGTCAACGCTATCAGGATGCGAACATGTTGAAAGTCACCAAGGCCGTGTTCCCCGTTGCCGGTCTCGGCACGCGGTTCCTCCCGGCAACGAAGGCGAGCCCGAAGGAAATGTTGCCCGTCGTCGACAAGCCGCTGATCCAGTACGCGGTCGAGGAAGCGATCAACGCCGGTATCACCGAGATGATCTTCGTCACCGGGCGCAGCAAGCGCGCGATCGAGGATCATTTCGACAAGTCGTACGAGATCGAGGCCGAGCTCGAGGCGCGCGGCAAGGAAAAGCTGCTCGAGCTCGTGCGCGGCATCAAGCCGAGCCACGTCAACTGCTTCTACGTGCGCCAGCCGGAAGCGCTCGGCCTCGGCCACGCGGTGCTGTGCGCGGAGAAGCTCGTGCACGGCGAGCCGTTCGCGGTGATCCTCGCCGACGACCTGCTGCACGGCGAACAGCCGGTGCTCAAGCAGCTCGTCGACGTGTTCGACCACTATCACAGCTCGGTGATCGGGGTCGAGACGATCCCGCGCGAGGACAGCCGCTCGTACGGCGTCGTCGAAGGCCGGGAATGGGAAGAGGACATCATCAAGCTGTCGGGCATCATCGAGAAGCCGGCGCCGGAGGATGCGCCGTCGAACCTCGGCGTGGTCGGCCGCTACGTGTTCATGCCGACGATCTTCGATCACCTGCGCAAGCTCAAGCCGGGCGCGGGCGGCGAACTGCAGCTCACCGACGCCGTCCAGTCGCTGCTCGCGAACGAACAGGTGCTCGCGTATCGCTACTACGGCACGCGTTTCGACTGCGGCAGCAAGATCGGCTATCTGAAGGCCACCGTCGAGCTCGCGCTCCAGCATCCGGAAGTGAGCCGCGAATTCGAGGCGTACCTGCGTACCTGCTTGCCCGCGCTGGCTGCCGTCGCTTAAAGCGGCCGCGCGCTCCGTCGTTTCAGGTGGTGGTTGTTCCGTTGGCCCCGGCCGCTCGCGCGCCGGGGCTTTTTTGTTTTTGCGGGCGCCCGAGCAGGATGCGCGACGTCTCGGTTGGCGTGCCGCGAACGTGCGGCAGGCGGTGTCCCGCGATGCGTGACGCGTACCGACGAGGCCGGACGTCGCGCGTGAAACCGGTGCCGAAGCATGCGCCGCGTGACCGGATCGGTGGAGGGGTTGCGCGGCATGCACGACACTCGCACGGGTGTCGCGCGATGACGCAGCGGCGGCTGCCATGCAGCCGGCCCTCGGGTGTCGCCGATATCGAAGCGTTCCCGTCCGGCTTTCGCCGTACGTCGCTTTCGCGTGCCGCTCAGCGCGGCGACGCGCTCGGCTGCGTGGCGAAGTGCCGGGCCAGCAGCGCGGCGATCGGCTTCTTGAAGTCGAGCAGCCGCTTTTCGAGATAACGCCAGGACAGGTGCGCGAGCAGCACGGCGAGCGCGAATTGCAGCATTTCCGGCAGCGCGTCGCGGACGATCTCCGGCATCGGCACGTGCGCGAAGGACGCGGGCAGTGCGCCGAAGCGCGCCGGAATCAGGTTGTGGAACAGATAGAAGCCGTAGCTGATCGTGCCGAGATAGGCGAGCGGCGCCCAGTCGAGCAGCGCGACGACGGGATGCTCGGGCGCGCTGACGATCCACAGCATCAGAGCGGCGAGCGACGCCGACAGGCCGAGATCCGCGAGCCCCGCGACCGCATCGGGCAGCGCCGTGAACGCCGGCAGCACGAGGAAGAACACGACGCCTGCCGCGCCGAGCCAGCCGGGCGGCACGCGGCGCGCGGCCGTCGCGCCGCGATCGGCGAGCGCCATCGCGCCGACGCCGCCGAGCGCGATCAGCGCGAAATTCCACGGGGAAAACGCGTAGATCAGCACCGGCGACGCGTCCGACAGGTAGAGCGCGAGATGCGCGATCGCGCACAGCACGACGGCCGCGACGCCGAGCGCGACGTGTCGCGCGGCGGGCACCGTGAGCAGCGCGAGCGGTGCGATCAGATAGAACTGCTGTTCAACGGCGAGGCTCCAGAAGTGCGACGTGGAGCCGGGCCAGCCGTCCTTGACGACGCCGATCCAGTAATTCGACAGGAACGCCGCGTGCCATGCGAGCCCGAGATTGACGCCGCGCTGGTAGAACAGCGCGTGTGCGATCGCGAGCGCGGCGAGCAGCAGGTAATACACGGGAAAGATCCGCAGCGCGCGCTTCGCGAGGAACAGCGCGAGTGCGTGACGGCGCGTCATGGTGCCGCGCTCGACCGCCTGGCGGTTGCGATGCAACTCGCCGACGATCAGGAATCCGCTGATGAGGAAAAACGTCCACACGCCGAGCTTGCCGACGTCGACGGCAAGGACATGGCCCTTGTGGGACAGGAAAACGAGGATGACGGCGAGGGCTCGCAGGCCGTCGAGTCCTTTGACGTATCTGACTTCGCGCATGGAGGCATCCGGGCATTGAGCGTGCCCAGTATAGGTGCGCAAATATCGAACGTAATTCGCGTTCGGACACGTTTGAGCCCATACGTGAAGGTGTTTTTGGATGCTCGAGCGTCGATGAAGTCGGTCGCGCGCAACAAAACCTGCGGGAAACCCCGCGAAAACGCATAAAAGTACTGCACGAAGCGTCAAGGCGCTTGTAGAATCCGGCGTTGAAGCGCGCGCGTTGCACGCTTCGTGTATCCAACGACCACACCTGGTAGGAGAAACATGGCGACTTCCGCAAAAAAGGTGGCCAAGAAGGCTGCCGCACCGGCGACCAAGAAAGTGGCTGCCAAAAAGGCTGCGCCCGCGAAGAAAGTAGTGGCCAAGAAGGCTGTCGCGAAGGCAGCACCGGCTGCTCCGACGCCGCTGAAGGACAAGTTCACGAAGGCATCGCTCGCAACGCACATCGCTGAGCGCGCAGCTGTCGAAGTGAAGGCGGTCAAGGCAGTGCTCGTCGCACTCGAGAACGTCGTGCTGGGCTCGGTCCACAAGAAGGGCGCAGGCGAGTTCACGCTGCCGGGTCTGCTGAAGATCACGGCGCAAGTCGTGCCGGCGAAGAAGAAGCGCTTCGGCAAGGATCCGTTCACGGGCGAAGAGCGTTGGTTCCCGGCGAAGCCGGCCAGCGTGCGCGTGAAGGCACGTGCGCTGAAGAAGCTGAAGGACGCGGCGGCGTAATGCCGCGCAACGACTGCCGAATGCATGTCGGCAGCCGTTGCGATGTCCCGAGATCCCCGTACGCGAAAGCGTGCGGGGATTTTTATTGCGCCGCGCAAAGCGCGCGGTAGCGAACAGGCGGCGTCGCGATGACGGGTTGCCTGACGCGTGGCACGCGGCGGATCGTATGTCGCGCATCTGCATCCCCATCGCCGAGCGGCGAGCTTCGTTCGCGCGACGCATGTCGGTGTCGGTGCGGCAGGGCGAAACGCTCGACATCGTCGGCGAATCGGGAGCGGGGAAGTCGACGCGCGCGATGGCGCTGCCCGGGTGTTGTTTCTTCGCGCTCCGTCGGGCGCGCATCGCCAGGTTTGTCGTCGTGACGGGCTTCATTCCGCACGACATCGCCGCACAGCTCGCCGCCGCGCGCGCCGTGATCGAACGGCACCTCGGTGCGACGCTGCAAGCGGTCCATCTGTTCGGATCGGCGCTCGACGGCGGCCTGAAACCGCGCAGCGACATCGATTTGCTGGTGACGGTCGCGGTGCGCCCGGACGAAGCGGTGCGACGCGCACTGCTGTCGGACCTGCTCGGCGCGTCGGCGCCGCCCGGTTGCAGCGGTGGCATGCGCGCGCTGGAGGTCACCGTCGTCGCGCACGACGACGTGGTGCCGTGGCGTCATCCGGCGCGACGCGAGTTGCAGTTCGGCGAATGGCTGCGCGGCGATCTGGAAGCTGGCATCGTCGAGCCGCCGCTGGTCGATCACGATCTGGCCATCCTGCTGACGAAGGCGCGGCAGCACGGTGTCGCACTGGTCGGGCCGCCTGCGGACGTGCTGTTCGAGCCGGTGCCCGCGCGCGACCGTTGCGCAGTGGGAAGCCGAACCGGACTGGCGTGGCGACGCGTGCAACATCGTGCTCGCGCTCGCACGCATCTGGTACAGCGCCGCGACCGGCGCGATCGCGCCGAAGGACGTCGCCGCGACGTGGGTGCTGGAGCGCCTGCCGGACGTGCACCGGCCGATCGTAGCCGCTGCGCGAGCGGCCTATCTCGATGGCGAAGCGGGCGCGGCAATCCTGTCGGGCGGACCGCTGGCCGAATTCATCGGCTACGCGCGGCGGACGGTCGAGTCGATGCTGTCGGCGTAGCGACGGGCGCCAGCGACGTACGCAAACGACGTACGCCAATGACGTACGCCACCGGGTTACCGGTCGGCCCACGGATAGCAAACGCATGCAAGCCCGCTACACGCGCAGCCCGTCGAGCCGAGCCCGTGCAGACGACCCGGCGCGGCGTCACGCGAGTGCGGCCCGACGCGCTCCGTCAGCCCGCGGTGCCCGCGAAGGCTGCCTTCAGCGCGGCGTCGTCGAACTTGGTCATCTGCATCATCGCGGCGGCCACGCGTCCCGCCTTGACCGCGTCGCGATCGGCCATCATCGGAATGAGCGCCTCCGGAACGATCTGCCATGACACGCCATAACGATCCCGCAACCAGCCGCAGCCGTCGGCCGTGCCGCCGTTGTCGAGCAGGGCGCTCCAGTAGCGGTCGAGTTCCGCCTGGTCCGCGCAGCTGACGAGCAGCGAGATCGTGTGGTTGAACGCCTCCGTGCGCGGGTGGCTCATCGCAAAAAATGGCTGCCCGAACAGATCGAATTCGACCATCCGCGTGCTGTCGGTGCCGGGCACCGCCGTGACGCGCACGATGCGCGAATCCGGAAAGATGCCGGCATAGAAGGCCGCTGCTTCTTCGGCTTCCGTCGAATACCAGAGAAAAGGCGTGATCTTCTGAATCGTCATGACGAGTCTCCTGTCTGTATGGGTCCGGGGCAAACCATGTGCCGCCATCGATACGACGGACGACGCCTGCCGAAATCGGCACGCGGCGCAAACAAATCCCGCTTCGGTTGAGCCGGCGATGCCGGCTGTGCGGATAGTAGTCGTCCTGCCGGGAAACGGCGACCTCGCCGGGCGTAGGAAACGGTGTCGCGGGCACCTTGCAGCCGCCAGGCGCCGCTGCGGGCGTGCCCACCTATGTCGGGGTGTCGGCTCGGGCGCGGCGGCCCTGCAGGCGATGTCGGCCTGCCACGGGGCGCGGACGAAAAAAAGCCAGCCGCGGCCGAAACCGGGGCTGGCTTTCCAGGTCGGCGGCAAGGCGTCGGAGACGCCAGGCACGCCGGATACTTCGTTTTTAGAACTTGTGACGCAGGCCGAGTGCGACGATTTCCTGCGAGCTCTTGCCGGCGATGCCGTACGAGCCGACCGACGCTTGCGCATCGGTACCGTCGGCGTTCTTGCCGCTTGCGTGCTGGTACGCGCCAACCAGGTAGATGTCCGTACGCTTCGACAGCGAGTAGTCCGCGCCGAGCGAAACCTGGTGGTACTTGGCGTCCGTCTGGCCGCTGCCCTTCGTGTAGATGTAGCCGACGCCCAGCAGCAGCGGTGCCGATGCCTGGTACGTGACGAATGCGCGACCCGTGTTGTACTTCTGGTTCGTGCCGAAGCCCGAGTTCGCATCCGCCTTGTATTGCGCGTTGCTGTAGCCGAGGCCGAACGTCACCGGGCCGAATGCGTACTGGCCAGCGACTTGCGCGATGCCGATCGACGATGCCGACGTGTACGCGTTGTTGATGAAGTTACCCGAGCCGTCGAAGATCGCGTCCGACGTGCCGGCCCAGCCGGTGCGCTGGCCAACTGCGCTCAGCGGAGCCGAGTTGTTCGCGTGGAAGTAACCTGCAGCCAGGCCGAGCGGGCCGTTGTTGTACGCTGCCGCTGCCGCCCACGTCTGACCCTTGCCGGTCGAGCCGGCGACGCCGCCGAGTGCGTACAGCGCTTCGACCTGGAGGCCTGCCCAGACCGGCGACGTGTACTTGATCGCGTTGCTGACGCGCAGGCTGTTGTCGTTGTTGTCGACGTCACCCGGCGTGGCGAACACGCTGCCGAAGTAGTTGTCAGCCGTGACTGCCTGGACCAGGTCGACCAGCGGGTCGTACTGGCGACCCAGCGTCAGCGTACCGTACTGGTCGCTTTGCAGGCCGACGAAGGCTTGACGACCGAACATGCGGCCACCCTGGCCCAGTGCGCCCGATGCCGAGTTGAAGCCGTTTTCCAACTGGAAGATCGCCTTCAGGCCGCCACCGAGGTCTTCCGAACCCTTCAGGCCGAAGCGGCTGCCTTGCAGGTTGCCGCTACCCATCGACCACGAATTGTTACCTTGACCATCGTTACCGTGAACATAGGTGATCGACGTGTCGATCACGCCGTACAGCGTGACGCTCGACTGAGCTTGAGCAGCGCCGGCCGCGCCCAGCAGGGCGAGCGAGAGGGTCGAGAGAGCAAGTTTCTTCATCGTTGAGTTTCTCCACGCAAGTGATTCATCGTTATTTGTTGCGGATTGGAGAATAGCTCAGTGCCATACACGCAAGAAAGCTTAAAAAATAAAGTGTCTCGAAAAGGTAACAGCAGGAAAAAGTCCATATATATCAAGCACATCAGAGACTGTTCCTGTTTATGAAATAGTTGACAATTGCTGCGCTGCGATTGTTTCAATAGCTGACGTGCATGGCGACACAACCCCTGTTTCGGCCCGTTGCAGCAAGGAAAAGAGGGTGTGCAAACGTTTGCGGTTGCAGGTGTGCGTGCGCCAACGTGTAAAGAAAGCGTCGACGCCGCGCGAATGCGCGGCGGACACCGGGGTTGCAAGGGAGCGGGAGGGTGTGCCTGGGCGCGCGAGATCGATGCGCGGCCCGTTTCAGGGCGGCGCAATCAGTCGTCGCGCGGGCGATCGTCGGCGTGACCGGGTCGAGCGGCTGGAGCCGGCGCGGCCGGCGCCGCATGCTCGGCCGGCCGATGCGCGTTGCCACGGGCCGCCGCGAACTCCGCGCCGAGCAGCAGCACGATCGCGGAGAAGTACAGCCACATCAGCAGGACCGCGAACGATCCGGCCGCGCCGAACGCACTCGCGGTGCCCGCATGCGCGAGATACAGCGCGAACAGCTTCTTGCCGCCGGAGAACAGGATCGCGGACACGATGCCGCCGATCGCGGCGTCGCGCCACGCGACGCGCGCATCGGGCAGGAATTTCATCAACGACGCGAACGCGGCGGCGAGCACCGCGATGCCGACGAAGAACTGCACGAGGTTCGTGACGACCACGTACGGCGAATCGCCCAGCAGCCAGGTGCCCACGAAGGTGATCGCGGTGTCGAGCACGAGCGACACGATCAGCAGGAACGCGACGCCGAGCACGAGCCCGAACGAGATCAGCCGGACCCGCACCAGTCCGAGCATGCTCGACCAGCGGCTTTCGGTGGCCGGCCAGATCACGCTGAGCGCGGCGCTGAGCGACGCGAACGTGGCCGACGCGCCGATCGCGAGCGCGGCGAACGAGATCAGCGTGGCGAGGCCGCCGCGCTCGCCGGCGCGGTGCGCGTTCTGCACGATCGTCTGGATGCTGGCCGCCGCGTCGTCGCCGATCAGCTGGTGCGCCTGTTCGAACACCTGGCCGCGCGCGGCGTCGTCGCCGTAGAACCAGCCGGCCACCGCGATCACCATCACGAGGGTCGGCGCGAGCGAGAACGCGGAGAAAAACGCGATGCCCGCGGCCATCGCGGAGCAGCGGTCGGACGAGAAGCGCTTGAACGCGGTGAGGGCCCAGTTGGCCTGCTGCTGGGCGAGGCGGGTGGCTTCGGAAGTGATCTGTCGTTTCATGACGGTTCGGTTGCGCGCGGAACGCGGATCATCTCAGTTAATCGGACAAATCGGTATTGATCCGAGGATTCGATCATAGTTGCCTGAACTGTCTATAATTCCTTTCAGTCGTACCCCACCCCACAATAACGCCGAGACCGCCATGCTACAAATGTCCCGGCGCCAGTTCCTGAAGGTGACGGCCACGTCGCTTGCCGGATCGAGTCTTGCCCTGATGGGCTTTTCTCCGTCCGAAGCGCTGGCCGAAGTCCGACAGTACAAACTGGCGCGCACCGTCGAAACGCGCAACACCTGTCCTTACTGTTCAGTGGGTTGCGGCATCCTGATGTACAGCCTCGGAGACGGCGCGAAGAATGCGCAGCCGAGCATCATCCATATCGAAGGCGATCCCGACCACCCGGTCAATCGCGGCACGCTGTGCCCGAAGGGCGCGAGCCTGATCGACTTCATCCACAGCCCGAACCGCCTGACGCACCCCGAGTATCGTGCGCCCGGCTCGGACAAGTGGGAACCCATTTCGTGGAACGACGCGCTCGACCGCATCGCGAAGCTGATGAAGGCCGACCGCGACGCGAACTTCGTCGAGACGGCCGAAGACGGCGCGAAGGTCAACCGCTGGCTCACGACCGGCATGCTGGCTGCGTCGGCGGGCAGTAACGAGGTCGGCTACCTGACGCACAAGACCATCCGCAGTCTCGGGATGCTCGCATTCGACAATCAGGCGCGTGTCTGACATGGCCCGACGGTGGCAGGTCTTGCCCCGACGTTTGGCCGTGGAGCGATGACGAACCATTGGGTCGACATCAAGAACGCGGACGTGATTCTCGTGATGGGCGGCAATGCAGCCGAGGCCCATCCGTGCGGTTTCAAGTGGGTAACGGAGGCGAAGGCGCACCGCAAGGCGCGGCTGATTGTCGTCGACCCGCGCTTCACGCGTACGGCCTCGGTGGCCGATTATTACGCGCCGATCCGCACCGGCACCGACATCGTCTTCCTGGGCGGCGTCATCAACTATCTGCTGACGAACGACAAGATCCAGCATGAGTACGTGAAGAACTACACGGACTTCTCGTTCATCGTGCGCGAGGATTTCGCGTTCAACGACGGCATCTATTCCGGCTACGACGCCGAGAAGCACGCGTACCCGGACAAATCGAGCTGGGACTACGAGCGCGGCGACGACGGCTTCGCGAAGGTCGATCCGACACTGCAGCATCCGCGTTGTGTATACAACCTGCTGAAGCAGCACTACGCGCGCTATACGGCGGAGATGGTCCAGCAGGTCTGCGGCACGCCGAAGGAGAAATTCCTGAAGGTGTGCGAGATGCTCGCGACCACGGCCGTGCCCGGCCGCGCCGGCACGGTGCTGTACGCGCTCGGCTGGACCCACCACTCGATCGGCGCGCAGATCATCCGCACCGGCGCGATGGTGCAGTTGCTGCTCGGCAACATCGGCATCGCCGGCGGCGGGATGAACGCGCTGCGCGGCCACTCGAACATCCAGGGGCTGACCGACCTCGGGCTGATGTCGAACCTGCTGCCGGGCTACATGACGCTGCCGATGCAGGCCGAGCAGGATTTCGACGCGTACATCAAGAAGCGCGTGCAGGAACCGCTGCGGCCGAACCAGCTCAGTTACTGGAAGAACTACAAGGCGTTCCACGTCAGCTTCATGAAGTCGTGGTGGGGCGACGCGGCCACCGCGGAGAACAACTGGGCCTACGACTACCTGCCGAAGCTGGACAAGCAGTACGACCTGCTGCAGGCGATCGAGCTGATGAATGCCGGCAAGATGAACGGCTACATCTGCCAGGGCTTCAACCCGCTCGCGGCGGCGCCGTCGAAGGTGAAGACGGCGGCGGGTCTCGCGAAACTGAAATGGCTCGTGATCATGGATCCGCTCGCGACCGAGACGTCCGAGTTCTGGAAGCACCACGGTGACTACAACGACGTCGATGCGTCGAAGATCCAGACCGAGGTGTTCCGTCTGCCGACCACCTGCTTCGCGGAGGAAAACGGCTCGCTCGTGAGTTCGAGCCGCGTGCTGCAGTGGCACTGGAAGGGCGCCGAGCCGCCGGGCGAAGCGAGGAGCGACCTCGAGATCATGTCGGGGCTGTTCCTGCGCATGCGCAAGCTGTACCAGAAGGACGGCGGCAAGTATCCGGACCCGATCGTGAACCTGACCTGGCCGTACGCGAACCCGGAGAGCCCGACGCCCGAGGAACTGGCGATGGAGTTCAACGGGAAAGCGCTCGCCGATCTGCCCGATCCGAAGGACCCGGCGAAGACGCTCGTGAAGAAGGGCGAGCAGCTCGCCGCGTTCGCGCAACTGAAGGACGACGGCACGACCGCGAGCGGCTGCTGGATCTTCTGCGGCGCGTGGACCCAGGCCGGCAACCAGATGGGGCGGCGCGACAACTCCGACCCGACCGGCATCGGCCAGACGCTGAACTGGGCGTGGGCGTGGCCGGCGAACCGGCGCATCCTGTACAACCGCGCGTCGTGCGACGTCGCGGGCAAGCCGTTCGACCCGACCCGCAAGCTGATCGGCTGGAACGGCAGCGCGTGGAAGGGCGCCGACGTGCCGGACTTCAAGGCGGACGAACCGCCCGAAAACGGGATGGGGCCGTTCATCATGAATCCGGAAGGCGTCGCGCGCTTCTTCGCCCGCGCGGGGATGAACGAAGGTCCGTTCCCCGAGCACTACGAGCCGTTCGAGACGCCGCTCGGCGCGAACCCGTTGCACCCGAACAACCCGCTGGCGCTGAACAACCCGGCCGCCCGCGTGTTCCCGGACGACCGCGCGTCGTTCGGCAAGGTGGCGGACTTCCCGCACGTGGCGACCACGTACCGGCTGACCGAGCACTTCCACTACTGGACCAAGCATGCGCGGCTGAACGCGATCATCCAGCCCGAGCAATTCGTCGAGATCGGCGAAGACCTCGCGAAGGAAGTCGGCGTCGCGCATGGCGAGCGCGTGAAGGTGTCGTCCAAGCGCGGCTACATCATCGCGGTCGCCCTCGTGACGAAGCGGATCAAGCCGCTGACGATCGACGGCAAGAAGGTCCAGACGGTCGGCGTCCCGTTGCACTGGGGCTTCAAGGGTCTGACGAAGCCCGGCTATCTCGCCAATACCCTGACTCCGTCCGTGGGTGACGGCAACTCCTATACACCGGAATTCAAGTCGTTCCTGGTGAAGGTCGAAAAGGCGTAAGGGGGAAGAGATGGCATTGCAATCGCTGGATATCAAGCGGGTCTCGGCCACCACGACGCCACCGCCCACGGTGCGCGAACCGGTGACCGGGAGCGTCGCGAAGCTGATCGACGTATCGAAGTGCATCGGCTGCAAGGCATGCCAGACGGCATGCATGGAGTGGAACGACCTGCGCGACGAAGTCGGCACCAACGTCGGCGTGTACGACAACCCGGCCGACCTGAGCGAGCATTCGTGGACGGTCATGAGGTTCTCCGAATACGAGAACCCGGCGGGCGACCTCGAGTGGCTGATCCGCAAGGACGGCTGCATGCACTGCGAGGACCCGGGCTGCCTGAAGGCGTGCCCGTCGCCGGGCGCGATCGTGCAGTACAACAACGGGATCGTCGACTTCCACGAGGAGAACTGCATCGGTTGCGGCTACTGCGTGACCGGTTGCCCGTTCAACGTGCCGCGGATCTCGAAGAAGGATCATCGCGCGTACAAGTGCACGCTCTGTTCCGACCGCGTCGCGGTCGGCCAGGAACCGGCCTGCGTGAAGACCTGCCCGACGGGCGCGATCGTGTTCGGCACCAAGGAGGACATGAAGCAGCACGCGGCCGAGCGGATCGAGGACCTGAAGGAGCGCGGCTTCGAGCATGCGGGGCTGTACGACCCGCAGGGCGTCGGCGGCACGCACGTGATGTACGTGCTGCACCACGCGGACAAACCGTCGCTGTACCACGGGCTGCCCGACAACCCGTCGATCAGCCCGATGGTGAAGCTGTGGAAGGGCATCGCGAAACCGCTCGCGGTCGCGGGCCTCGCGCTGACCGCGCTGGCCGGGTTCTTCCACTACACGCGGGTCGGTCCGAACGAGGTCACCGACGAGGAAGAAGCCGCTGCCCGCGACGAGGCACGACGCATCAAGGAGGACGCGAAATGAACCACGACGACCCCAACCTGATCGTCCGCTACACGCCGAACGAGCGCACGAACCACTGGATCACCGCGATCACGTTCGTGCTGCTCGCGTTGTCCGGGCTCGCACTGTTCCATCCGTCGATGTTCTGGCTGACCGCGCTGTTCGGCGGCGGCCAGTGGACGCGGATCCTGCATCCGTTCGTCGGCCTCGTGATGTTCGTGTCGTTCGCGATTCTCGTGGTGCGCTTCTGGCACCACAATGCGCTCGACGCGGACGATCGCCAATGGCTGAAGCAGATCGGCGACGTGCTGACCAACCAGGAAGACAAGCTGCCGGCGGTCGGGCGCTATAACGCCGGACAGAAGCTGCTATTCTTCACGCTGGTGGCGTGCCTGCTGCTGCTCCTGCTGTCGGGAATCGTGATCTGGCGGCGCTACTTCTCGTTCTACTTCCCGATCGGGGTGATCCGCGCGGCCGCTGTCGTGCATGCCGTGGCGGCCTTCGTGCTGATCGCGAGCATCATCGTGCACATTTACGCGGCGTTGTGGGTGAAGGGTTCGATCGGTGCGATGGTGCGCGGCACCGTCACGCTGGGCTGGGCCCGCAAGCATCACCCGAAGTGGTTCCGTGAAAGCGTGAAATAACGCAGCGGAGCGGGGCGGTACGCCGATTGCGGCGTGCTGCTCCGCCCCCGCAGGAATCGCCCGAAAGCGCCGATTCGTCGGCGCTTAGTTGGGGGCTGTTTGCGCATGGAACGCGCATGCGAATGCCCGAAATCGCCCGCAGGGCAAGGAGTGAGGAGCGCCGTTTGGCCGAGCCAAACAAGTGACGAGCGACGCCGCCATGTGGGCGATTTCGGGCATTCCCCTAAAATGGATAATTAGACACGGGTTGCCACGAGAAGGGCCGCTCGCCACGTTGCGCTCCTTGCGAATACGTCAGTATTCGCTGCGTCGCGCGCCTCGCGAGCGGCCCTTCTCGTGGCAACGCATGCGCGTTCCATGCGCAAACAGCCCCCTTGGAAGATATTTTCGTGACACAACGCATTCTGGAGCCGACCGAGATCTCGGCACTCGATCATTCGGCCATTCCGCGCTTTCGCCTGCCGGAGCGCGCGACCGCGTTCGCGGCGCGCGCCGCGCGGCTGCGCAAGCTGGCCGACCTGAACCCGATCAGCGGCTACCTGCGGCTGATGGCCACCGTCGCCGACGCGCAGCACGCGACGCTGCAGGCGCTGGAGCTGCCGCTGCCGTCGAAGGAAGCGATCGCACGCGCGCAGGAACATTCGATGCCGCTCGTGCCGGCGCTCGACGGCGAACGCGATGCGCGCTGGCGCGCCGTGCTGTATGAACTGCTCGACCGCGTCGAAAGCGCCGGGCTCGTCAACCCGCAGCTCGCGAAGCTGCTCGACCGGTTGCGCCTGATGGCGCCCGCCGAGCTCGACGCGCAGGCCGATGCGATCCTCGCGCTGCGCTTCGCCGAGGTCGATCCGGCCACCGCGCCGTTCCTGATGGCCGCGCTGCAGGTCGTATGGACTGACCTCGCGAGCCGCGTGACGCCCACCGATGTCCCGTATCTCGACCAGCCGGGGCTGTGCCCGGTGTGCGGCACGCATCCGGTCGCGAGCGTCGTGCGGGTCGGCGGCCAGTATCAGGGCTACCGTTTCCTGCAGTGCGGGCTGTGCACGACCGAGTGGCACATGGTGCGCACCAAGTGCTCGCACTGCGATTCGACGAAGGGCATCGCGTATCACGGGATCGAAGGCGGCAGCGAAGCCGTCAAGGCCGAATCGTGCGACGAGTGCAAGACCTATCGCAAGATCGGCTATCAGGAGAAGGACTACGAGTTCGAGCCGCTGGCGGACGATCTCGCAAGTCTCACGCTCGACCTGCTGATGAACGAGGCCGGCTACCAGCGCAGTTCGCCGAACCCGCTGCTGTGGCCGGACGTGTCGCGGGAAGCGGACTGACGGCACGGGGCCGGGGCGGTGCGCGAGCGCCGTCCCCGGCCGACTGCGAAGCATGAGACTGGAGCCACAACGACGTGACCGAACCGGGTGTGAATGAACTGAATGCCGTGCTGGCGCGTGTGCCGTCGGTCGAGCGCGTGCTGTCGTCGGCGCCGCTGCAGCCGCTCGTCGCCGACTATGGCCGCACGCGCGTGCTCAACGCCGTGCGCGCCGAACTGGAACGCTGGCGCACGGCCGCGCAGCGCGATCCCGCGGCGGCCGAGCCGCTCGACGAGCCGCGCATTGCCGCCGCCGTCGCGCGTACCCTGGCCGCGCAGAATGCGGGCGCCGTGCGCACCGTGTTCAACCTGACCGGCACCGTGCTGCACACGAATCTCGGACGCGCGCTGTTGCCCGACGACGCGGTGCGCGCGGTGGTCGACGTGCTCACGCGGCCCGTCAACCTCGAGTTCGATCTCGCTACCGGCCGTCGCGGCGATCGCGACGACCTGATCGACGCTCTGCTGTGCGAACTGACGGGCGCGGAAGCCGCGACCGTCGTCAACAACAATGCGGCGGCCGTGCTGCTGACGCTGTCGGCGCTCGCGACGAAGCGGGAAGTCGTCGTGTCGCGCGGCGAGCTGGTCGAGATCGGCGGCGCATTCCGCATTCCCGACATCATGAGCCGCGCCGGCGCGAAGCTGCGCGAGGTCGGCACGACCAACCGCACGCATCTGCGCGACTACGCGGATGCGATCGGTCCGCGCACGGCGCTGCTGATGAAGGTGCACTGCAGCAACTACGCGATCAGCGGCTTCACGAAGGAGGCGACGCTCGCCGAACTCGCGCCGCTCGCGCGCGAGCACGGCGTGCCGGTGGCCGTCGATCTCGGCAGCGGCACGCTGGCCGACCTGTCGCAATGGGGGCTGCCGCACGAGACGACCGTGCAGGAAACCGTCGCCGCCGGCGCAAACGTTGTCACGTTCAGCGGCGACAAGCTGCTCGGCGGCCCGCAGGCCGGCTTGATCGTCGGCGATCGCGCGCTCATCGCGAAGATCAAGAAGCATCCGCTCAAGCGTGCGCTGCGCGTCGGCAAGCTGACGCTCGCGGCGCTCGAACCGGTGCTGCGCCTGTATCAGTCGCCCGAATTCCTGCGCGAGCGCCTCACGACGCTGCGCTTGCTGACGCGCCCGCAGCGCGAGATCGCAGAAGCGGCCGAACGGGTGCGGCCTGCGTTGCAGGCTGCGTTCGGCAGCGGTTTCGACGTGACGGTCGAACCGATGTTCAGCCAGATCGGCAGCGGCGCGCTGCCGGTCGACCAGTTGCCGAGCGCCGGGCTCGTGGTGCGCTCGGCGGACGGCAAGCGCAGCGGCCGCGCGCTCGCACAGCTCGAGAAACGGCTGCGCGAATGGCCGCGCCCGGTGATCGGCCGCGTGGCCGACAACGCGCTGCGGCTCGATCTGCGCTGCCTCGAAGTAGCCGACGAA
Organism: Burkholderia sp. E168m15; assembly: GCF_016586105.1. NCBI lineage: Bacteria > Pseudomonadati > Pseudomonadota > Betaproteobacteria > Burkholderiales > Burkholderiaceae > Burkholderia > Burkholderia sp. E168m15. The sequence goes on along the minus strand of NZ_BCPO01000154.1, from coordinate 27,158 downwards.
GCGGCGTTCGTCGCGCAATGCGTGCCGCTCGCGGGGCCCGCTGCATGATCGTCGGGACCGCGGGGCACATCGACCACGGCAAGACCACGCTCGTGCGTGCGCTGACGGGCGTCGACACCGATCGCCTGAAGGAAGAGAAGGCGCGCGGCATTTCGATCGAACTCGGCTACGCGTATACGCCGCTCGGCAACGGCGACGTGCTCGGCCTGATCGACGTGCCGGGCCACGAGAAGCTGATTCATACGATGGCCGCCGGCGCGTGCGGCATCGACTTCGCACTGCTCGTGATCGCCGCCGACGACGGCGTGATGCCGCAGACCCGCGAGCATCTCGCGATCCTGCAACTGCTCGGCGTCACGCATGGCGCCGTCGCGCTGACGAAATGCGATCGCGTCGATGCCGCGCGCGTTGCCGAGGTGCGCGACGAGATCGCCGTCTGGCTGCACGACTCGACGCTGGCCGGCGTGCCGATCTTCGAAACGCGTGCAACGGCGGCCGACGATTCCGGCGTCGCCGCGTTGAAGCAGCACCTGGCCGACGCGGCGATCGCGTGGCGCACGCGTCGCGACGACGGGTTGTTCCGGCTCGCGGTCGATCGCGTGTTTACGCTCGCCGGGCAGGGCACCGTCGTGACGGGTACCGCGTTCGCGGGCCGCGTCGCGACCGGCGACACGCTCGCGATCGTGCGCACGGGCGGCGCGGCCCGCGTGCGCAGCATCCATGCGCAGAACCGGCCGGTCGAGGCCGGCCGCGCGGGCGAGCGTTGCGCGCTGAACCTGGCCGGCGTCGACAAGGCAGACATCGAGCGAGGCGACACCGTCGCCGATGCGCGGCTCGTCGCGACGTCGCCGCGCCTGGACGTCGAGCTGACGTTGCTCGCGGACGCCGGGCTGACGCTGACGCACTGGGCGCCGCTGCACGTGCATCTCGGCACGCTGCATCGCGTGGCCCACGTCGCGCTGCTGGACGGCGACACGCTCGCCGCCGGCCAGCGGATGCGCGTGCAACTGGTATTCGACGAGCCGGTGTTCGCGCTGCCGGGCGACCGCTTCATCGTCCGCAATCCGCAGGCGACGCGCACCGTCGGCGGCGGCCGCGTGCTCGATCCGTTCGGGCCGGCCCGCAAGCGCCGTACGCCGGCGCGCCGCGCGTGGCTCGATGCGCTCGCGGCGTGGCTCGACGAAGGGCGCCTCGATGCGCTGCTCGCGCAGGCGCCGCTCGGCATGGCGCGCGCGACGCTCACGCATCTGACGGGATTCGCACCCGATGCGCTGGCGTTGCCGGACGATGCGCTGGCGATCGGCCAACGCGATGCCGCGGCGAACGAAGGCGCGGTGATTTCGCATGCGCACTGGCGGGCCTTGCAGACGCGGGCGGTCGACACGCTGCGCGCGTACCACGAACGCATGCCCGACGAGCAGGGGCTCGACGCCGCACGCCTGCGACGGATGGCTGCGCCGCTCGTCGGCGATACGCTGTGGCGCGCGCTCGTCGATGCGCTGGTGACGGGCGGCGAGGTCGCGCGCAGCGGGCCGTGGCTGCATCTGCCGTCGCATTCGGTGAGCCTCGAGCCGCGCGAGGAAGCGCTGGCGCGGCAACTGCTGCCGCTGATCCACGCGGGGCGCTTCGATCCGCCGTGGGTGCGCGACCTGGCCCGCGACACGGGTGCGGCCGAGGATGCGGTGCGCACGCTGCTGCGCAAGCTTGCGCGGCGCGGCGACGTGCACCAGGTCGTGCGCGACCTGTTCTATCACGCGGACATCGCGCGCGAGCTGGCGGAGCTGGTCGCGCATCTCGCGCCGTCGCGCGGCGGCGGGCTCGATGCCGCGACGTTCCGCGACGCGACGGGGCTCGGTCGCAAGCGCGCGATCCAGATTCTCGAGTTCTTCGATCGGGTTGGGTATACTCGCTTCCACCGCGATCTTCACTACCTGCGGCCTGACAGCGGTTGGGCGGGTATTCAGGCGTAGGCGCTCGTTGTTCTTCGGTTTCTTTTTCCCGCGGAAGGCATTCGTATCCGGTGGTACGGCCGGGCTTCAAACCCGGTTGGGGGTGTCAGACACTCCCGGGTCAGTTCGACTCTGGCTGCCTTCCGCCATTTCTGGCTTCCGACGACTTCAGTAAACGCCCCGCAGGTTGCTGACAGGCCCCGGCAGCGCATTCTATTGCCCGTCGTATCGTCAGGCCGAAACAAGATCTCGGCGGAGGCAGGTGGCGCGCATGCTATCGCCGGCCGGCATCGCGCAGTAGCCCGAGGCGCACGAGGCTTTCGGCCGTGGCGACGATGGCGTCCTCGCGCGGGCGGGGCGACCAGCCGAGCAAGCTGATGGCCTTCTGGCTGGTGGCGTTCAGATTGCGGCCGAGCAGCGGCAGCGATCCGCGCAGCGCGGGATCCCTGAGCGCGCCGATGCGTACCAGCCAGTCGGGCAGCACCCGGGTCGACACATGGCGCGCGGCGTCCCCCATGCGCGCCTTGAGCACTTGCGCGACTTCGGCGAGCCACATGCTTTCGCCTGCAATGGCAATGAAGCGCTCGCCGTCCGCGGCTTCGTGGGTCATGGCTCGCACATGCAGGTCGGCGACATCGCGCACGTCGACGAAGCCGGAATTGATTCGCGGATTGCCGGGCTGGCCGTCCAGCATGCCCCTGATCAGGCGGATGGAATGCGAATAGTCGTCGCCGAGCACGGGGCCGAGAACCGTCACCGGATTGATCGCGGACAGTTGCATGCCGCGTCCTTCTCGCGCGACGAAATCCCAGGCCGCGCGCTCCGACAAGGTCTTCGACTTCTGATAAGGCCAGACATCGGCGGCCGCCAGGTTGCTCCAGTCGGTCTCGTCGAAGGGGCGGCGCATTGGCCCATGCCCGGCGCAGATCGCGCCGAAAGCGGAGGTCAGCACGACGCGCTTGACGCCGGCGTCCCGCGCCGCACGCAGCACACGCAGCGTGCCTGCCACGGCGGGCTTGACCCAGTCGTCTTCGCTCGTCTGCGTGCCGGTGGGCGTGGGCGACGCGCCATGTACGACGTAGGTGCAGCCGGCAGTGGCCTGTTGCCAGCCGTCGTCGGCGAGGAGATCCGCCTCGACGAATGACAGACGGCCTCCGGGTTCCGCGCCGCCTCTTTCGAGCTGTGCGCGCACCTGCGTCTCGCGTGCGAGCGAGCGAACGGTGGTGCGTACCTGATAGCCTCGATTCAGCAGCGCCAGGATGCAGTGTTGTGCAATGAAGCCGGTGCCGCCCGTGACGAGAACCGATACATCGTGGGTATTGCTGTTCATGTCGTTGATTGTCCGGGACGAAGAACCGGAAGGTTAAGGCCCGGCCTGCAGCATTGTTAATGCTCTATAGTGCGATTTACTTGCGCGACAGTACGATGATGAGTGACGACCCCTTCTCCGACATCCTGAGGCTCACGAACGCCGAATCGCTGGCGACGGGAGGCTTCTCCGCCGGCGGCGCTTGGGCTGTGCGATTTCCGGCACCCGACAAGATCAAGTTCTTTGCGGTGGTGAAGGGCACGTGCTGGGTCTCCATCGACGGAGAAGAAACGCCTATCCGCTTTGGAAGCGGTGACGTCGGATTGTTGACGGCGAAACGCTCGTTCGTCCTCGCAAGTGATCCTTGCGTGCCACCCGTCGACGCGATGGCGTTGTTCTCGGGCGCCGGAAGGTCGACGGTGAAACTCGGCAACGGCGATGAATTCGCGCAGATCGGCGGGCACGTATTGCTCGATCCGGTCACCGGCAGCTTGCTGTCGGACGTTCTGCCGCCATGGATTCACGTACCGGCCGCATCGCCGCAGGCAGTGAAGGTCCGCTGGCTTCTCGAGCAACTCGTGGAAGAGCGTGCGGCCGATCTGCCCGGCGCGCAACTCGTATCGGCCCAGCTTTCACAGCTGCTCTTCATTCAGATATTGCGCGCCCATTTGAAAACGTCCGCGTCCTTGACGGGATGGCTGCGCGCGTTCGGCAACCCGCGCATCGCACCCGCACTGCGGTTGATGCACGGCGACCCCGCGCGTTCATGGCATCTGGATGAGCTTGCCGCCGCGTGTGCGATGTCACGGACCACGTTCGCTTCTCACTTCAGGGCGAGCGCCGGTGTCGCGCCGCTGACCTATCTGGGAGAGTGGCGCATGCGTCTTGCGGAGCGCCGTTTGCGCGACGAGGACATCCCGGTGGCCCTGCTTGCGCAGTCGCTCGGTTACTCGTCCGAAAGCGCATTCAGTAACGCGTTCAAGCGCATGTCCGGGCATTCACCGACCGCATATCGCCATATCGTACGGACTGCTGCTGAAGGCGCGGGCAGCGGGCGCGGCGGCGTTCGCGCGGCCGTGGAGGCTACCGGTGCGACTCCGCAGCCGTTTCCGTTGGAACCTCGGTGAAATGCTCGAGCGACTCGGCGTTCCCATACAAGACATTCCACACATATGAAAAAAGGCGCGAACGCGACGATCCGGGACGTGGCAATGGCAGCCGGGGTGTCTGTCGCGACCGTATCGAAATATGTCAACGGGACCAAGCGCTTCTCGCCGGAAGTGGAGTTCCGCCTGAAGCAGACCATCGAGAAACTGGGTGGATACGTCGTTGAAGCCTGCGCAGCGCGCCGCCTTGCTCGTGGCGGCAATGGCATTGCCCGACAAGGAGGCGCAACTGGTGGGCGGCCCCGGCGTAATCGCCGAGCTCCCGCAATGCTTCGGTGCACGTCACATTCCCGGGCTGCCGAAATACCACATCCCGACGCTGCGCATCACGAATGGCCCGGTCGGGATCGGCCAGAACGATTGCGTTCCCGCCGGCTCGGCGTCGAGCGGTGCGGCGGCGTTGACGAGTGCCGCGTCCGCGAAAGCCACTGCGTTGCCGTCCGCGATCGCGGTGGCGGCATCGTTCGACCATGCGGTGGCGACGCAATTCGGCGACGTGATCGGCAAGGAAGGCGCGAACCTCGCGCTTCATGTGTTCGAAGCACCGGGCATGAACCTGGCCCGATTGCCCGTCGGCGGCCGCAATTTCGAATACATGGGCGAGGACCCGTATCTGACCGGCACGCTGGGCGTCGCTGAAATTCAGGCGGTTCAGTCGCACGGGATGATCGCGATGGCGAAGCATCTCGTCGCGAACGAGCAGGAAACGAACCGGATGACCATCTCGGAAAACGTCGACGACCGGACGTTGCATGAACTGTACATGCTGCCGTTCGAGGCGGGTGTCCGAGCCGCGACGCCGCCGCTCGCATCACGCGGATTCACCGGCTCTCGCGGGATCGTAGAACAGCGCAAAGAGTTCCGACTGCGACCCGACACCGAGCTTTGCGTAGATGTGCTTCTTGTGCGCGCGCACGGTTTCGAACGAGATCGACAGCTTCTCCCCGATCGCCCGCGTGGAGAAGCCGCTCAACGACAGCATTGCCACTTCGATTTCACGCGTCGTCAACGCGCCGCGCCCGTGCTTTCCGGTCAGCATGCCGAAGCGCGTGTGCGGATCGGGCGCTTCATGTTCCCTCGCGCGCGGTGTTTCGTTCACGACGAACGTCTCGAAGCGCAGGCGCTGCTGCATCAACGACAGCACCCAGGGTGTGTAAAGCGTCAGCAATGCCATCTCGCGCTCGTCGTACTTGCTCGTCTTGCCGAGCGAGAAGCCCAGCGTGTGATCGCGATCGATTACGACGTTGAAATGCACTTCGTCGCCGACGATGTTCTTCTTGAAGTACCGCTGGTAGTACTCGGTCATCCGGAAATTGTCCGGTGCGACGTCGGCGAGCGTGTAGAAGCCCGACGCCTGCGTTTCGAACGCGGCGAGATAGAACGGATCGAGCTGGTAGAGCGCGGCCAGGTAGTCCTGGAACATCAGGTCGATCTTGCCGTCCGGCATCGCCTGTTCGGCGAGCACGAGCGGCGCCGCATCGCGCGCGAAGCGCAGCGCGACCCAGTTGTCGAAGTCGAGATGCCGCTCCAGCACGCGCGTGAGCCGCGCCCAGAAATGCGGGCCATCGAGGGCGTCGATGGCCGAGCCAATCTCCCGATGAAAGGCGAGATCTCGCCATTCGAGGTCCATCGTGTGCTCCGGTGAGGGTAACCCTGGCGGGGAATTTCAGGTCAAAAATAATAACCCGATAATCGGCCTCAATTCGACGGGCCGCGGGCTATGCACCGCTTCGCTCGACGCGCGTTGCATCCCGCATGCAACGCATACGACATGCCAATGAAAGGCGATTGGAAGGAGAGGCTTCATGCAGGTAGAACTCGCGCAACTGTCGCTCGTCGACGGGGATGTCGCACACAACACGCGCAAGGTGATCGACACGATCGAACGCGTCGACGTGGCCGGCGGCACGAAACTGATCGTGTTCCCCGAAACGACGCTGTCGGGTTTCCCGACGCGGGAGAACGTCGCCGAGGTCGCCGAGACGCTCGACGGCCCCCGGCTGCTGGCGGTACGCGACGCGGCGCGTCGCACGGGCGTGGCCGTTGCGGTGGGCCTCGCGGAGCGCGACGGCGGACGGTTCTACAACACCACGGTACTCGTCGACGAGCGGGGCGACATCATCCTGCGCTATCGCAAGACCCATCTGTGGGCGTCGGATGTCGGCGTATTCACGCCAGGCGACCGCTTCGCGACCTGCGCCTGGAACGGCCTGACGGTAGGCCTGCTGATCTGCTACGACATCGAATTCCCCGAGACGGCGCGCGCGATCGGCGCGCTCGACGCCGATCTGCTGATCGTCACCAACGGCAACATGGACCCGTTCGGGCCCGTGCATCGCCGTGCGATCGCCGCACGTGCGATGGAGAACCAGATGTTCGCGGTGATGGTGAACCGCTGCGGGGCCGGCGACGATGACCTGACGTTCGCGGGCCTGTCCACGCTGGTCGATCCGTTTGGCGACAGCACGATCGAACTCGGCCGGGACGAAGCCGTCGCACCGGCGAACCTCGATCTGACGCGCCTCGAAGCGAGCCGCGAGCATTACAGCTATCTGCACGACGCACGCGTGGCGCTCGGTCTGTCGCCTGTCGAACAGGCTGACGGCGGGCGCGTGCTCACGATCGACGCGTGCCGTCACCGCGCCGAGTAGTCACGATCCGCGATCCATCCAATGCATGGAGCAGGGCGCGATGCCCTGCACATGCCCGGTCGTCCCATTGACGTGCCGGCCCGTACGGCACACAGGCATTCGCATCGCCCCACAAGGGCCCAGGAGATCACATGCAAGCGTCGTCATCCCATGAACCGGCACGCCTGAAGCGCACGCTCGGCCTGCCGTCCGTGCTGCTGTTCGGCCTCGCCTATATGGCGCCGCTGATCGTCTACGGTACCTACGGTGTGCTCGCGAAGGCCAGCGACGATACGGCCGCGCTCGCCTATCTGCTCGCGCTGGTCGCCATCGCGTTCACCGCGCTCAGCTACGGCAAGCTCGCGCGGCTCTATCCGGCCGCGGGTTCGGCCTATACGTACACGCGCAGGACGTTCAACCCGCACCTGGGCTTCATGATCGGCTGGGCAACGCTGCTCGATTATTTCTTCCTGCCGATGGTGATCTGGCTGATCGGTGCGGCGTATCTGAACGCGGCATTTCCGCATGTGCCGACCTGGATCTGGATCGTCGCGTTCATCGTGCTGACGAGCGGGTTGAACATCGTCGGCATCGAACTGGCCGCGCGCTTCAACATCGTGTTGATGGTCGTGCAACTGGCGATCGTCGCGATGTTCGTCGTGCTGTGCTGGCACTATGCGTCGGCCGCGGCGGGGCCGGGCGGCATCGCGATGGCGGAGCCGTTCTTCAAGCCGCACGTGCCGTTCGGCGCGACGATGGCCGGCGCCGCGATCGCCGCGTATTCGTATCTCGGTTTCGACGCCGTCTCGACGCTGACCGAGGAAACGATCGATCCGAAGAAGAACATGCCGCGCGCGATCCTGCTGATTGCGCTGATCGGCGGCGCGATCTTCGTGATCGCGGCGTATACGATGCAGCTCGCGCACCCCGGCGTCGATTTCAAGGATACGGATTCGGCCGCGTTCGAAGTGGCGAAGATGATCGGCGGCGACCTGTTCGTCACCGTGTTCCTCGCGGGCCTGATCCTCGCGCAGTTCGCGTCGGGCATCTCCGCGCAGGCAAGCGTCGGGCGGCTGCTCTATGCGATGGGCCGCGATGAAATCCTGCCGAAGCGCATCTTCGGGTTCATTCATCCGCGCTTCAAGACGCCCGCGATCAACATCGCGCTGGCCGGCGTCGTCGGGTTGATCGCGCTGAAGCTGGATGTCGCCACCTCGACGTCGTTCATCAACTTCGGCGCGTTCCTTGCCTTTACCGCCGTCAATCTGTGCGTGATTCGGCTGTATTTGTCGGGCAATCACGGCGAGCGCCGGATCGGCGTGTTCGGCGGACTCGTCTTTCCCGCGATCGGTGCGGTGTCCGATATCTGGCTGCTCGTGAGCCTCGAGAAGACGGCGCTCGTGCTCGGCGTCGTGTGGTTCGCGCTCGGGCTCGTGTATCTGTGCTGGATCACGCGGCTGTTTCGCCAGGCACCGCCCGAAGTGGCGATTTGAACGGGGCGGGCAGCGTGCAGCGCATCAGCCGGCAGGCTCGGTCATTCTGCCGACTCGGGTGATGACGAGAAGCGCGCGCGTTGCTCGGCCCATTTCAGCATGGCGTCCAGTGCGGGGCACAACGCCTGCCCCCAATCGGTGAGTCGGTACTCCACCTTTGGCGGCACCTGCGGATAAAGCTTTCGCGACACGATTCCGTCGGCTTCCAGTTGCCTCAGTTGCTGCGCCAGCATCTTCTGGGAAATGCCAGGAATCAATCGTTCGAAATCCGAATATCGCTGCACTTTTCCGTCGAAGAGATGGAACAGGATGATCAATTTCCAGCGCCCTTCAAGCAGCTGAATCACCTGTTCTACCCCAAGCGCAGCCGTCGCCGGCGTGTATTCCTTTCCCATGGCTCAGTCACTTACTTTTTAGTGCGTTCTTGTGGAATGGTTAGTCTATGACGAGAATGTCCGTCATGAAAGCCCATAGCGAGAACGCAAACATGACGCTGTTACTGCCAGACCCGATTCACGCCTATTTCGAATTCAGCAACGGCGCCGATACGCGTCGGGCCGCGCACTGCTTCACGCCGGATGCGGTCGTCGTCGACGAGGGCCGGACGCACCGGGGGCACGACGCGATCGAGTCGTGGAAACGCACGTCGCGCGAGCAATTCGAGTTCACGGTCGAGCCTGTCGCCGTCTCCCGGGATGGCGATCGCGTGACGGTCAGAGCCAGGGTCGACGGCAACTTCCCGGGAAGCCCGGTGCAACTCGATCACGTGTTTGATCTGGCCGGCGACCAGATCCGGTCTCTGGAGATCCACTGATGGCCATGACGCTGGAATTGCAGGGCAAGCGCGTCCTGGTGACGGGCGGGACGATGGGTGTCGGAAAGGCCGTCGTCGGCTTGTTCCGCGAACTCGGCGCGAAGGTACTCACCACCGCGCGCACGCCACCGGCCGATACGCCCGCCGACATCTTCGTCGCGGCGGATCTGGCGACCCTCGAGGGCTGTGAAGCAGTGGCCGAGGCCGTGATGGCCAACTTTGGCGGCGTCGACGTGATCGTCCACGTCGTGGGCGGTTCACGATCGCCTGCCGGAGGTTTCGCTGCATTGAGCGAAGATGCTTGGCAGGACGAACTGAACCTGAATCTCCTGCCCGCGGTTCGACTGGACCGCGCATTGTTGCCGGGCATGCTGGCACAACGCGCAGGGGTCGTCATTCACGTCACGTCGATCCAGCGCGCGCTTCCGTTGCCGGAATCGACCACGGCCTATGCGGCAGCGAAAGCGGGGCTTTCCACCTATAGCAAGAGCCTGTCGAAGGAAGTCTCGCCCAAGGGCATTCGCGTGATCCGTGTTGCGCCCGGGTGGATCGAAACCGAAGCGGCCGTCGCTTTCGCGGAACGGCTCGCCGAGCAGGCGGGAACCGACTATGAAGGCGGCAAGCAGATCATCATGGATTCGCTCGGCGGCATTCCGTTGGGACGGCCGTCGACGCCCGGCGAAGTGGCGAATCTGATCGCCTTCCTGGCGTCCCCGCGTGCCGCGTCGATTACCGGCGCCGAGTATGTGATCGATGGCGGCACGATTCCGACTGCGTGAGCATGCGAGTGGCCATCGCCAACGCTGGATGCAGCGCACGATCGACAAGCGACCCGTCACGCGATGCGAGTGGGCTGACGGCGACCCGCCGATGCAGGCGTATCACGACCGCGAATGGGGCGTCCCGGCACGCGGCGAATTGGGCCTGGTGGTCGGCAATCGCGTCATGGCCGACGATTCGCCCCACGTGTCCGGCGCAGAAACGGTGGTGCGGCACGTTACGACGCCGATCGCCGGAACTTGATCGGGAAAAGCACCAGAAGCTTGCGGATTTTGTTCCGGTTATAGTGGAATGACTGAAGGTAGACGCGGCGCTTTTTGCCGATACCGTTCAGGTCATGACTGTAGACGGGTGCTGTATGAAAAACACAATCGACAAGACCGCCGGACCGATCTGGGGCGTGGCAGCAGGATTGCTTCTTGCTGGGGCAGGATTGAGTCTGGGTATTTTCCCCGCGGCGTTGCGCAGCGCGGGCAGCGCAAACGACTTCATGGCGTCGGGCGCCGCGATGCTGGGCATCTTCCTCGTCGTCTATTCGACGCACGAACTGCGAAGAAAACGCTCGCACTGAGCGTTCGCGCGCCGCCGATTCGCGGCGATCGACGCGGGCCGACGGACGGCTCGGGCGTGCGCTACGTCTTGCGGATTTCGTGGTCGTAGACGAGTTCGACGATTCGCTTCGTCGGAATACTTGCGCGCAGGCGGTCGACACCGTCGATCGGAAACCACTTGCATTTCGCGATCTCGTTGCTCGCTTGCGGCGTCTGGTCCGGCCCGACTTCCGCGAAGAACACGTGGTGGATCTTCGCGAGCCCGGTGAACTGCATCGAGTACACCAGATCCTGGCCGGTCATGCCGGTTTCTTCGCACAATTCGCGATGCGCGGCTTCGAGCGGGGTTTCCCCACGCTTGATCGTGCCGCCGGGAAGGGCCCAGCGCGACGCCGCACGCGTGACGAGCAACACGCGCTCATCGCGATAGCAGACGACGGTCGCGCGTTCCTTGATCGGGACGGCACTCGTTTCGGGGGCGTGGTCGGGCGTGAGGATCAGGGGCATGCCGTGATTCTAACCAGCCCAAATCGATCGGCCAAGGCGGCCTGACCGGGTTTGACGATCAGCGCCCGGCCGGGGCGCTCCCGCGATGGCGACGGCCATGCCGCGCCGGCACCCGGAGGCCGGTGCCGGCCGGCGCGACGCACGGTGCGACCCATCCCGCGCACCGCGCCGTCGCGCGGTTCCTTCGATTACTTCTTTTCCGGCAGGAACCAGTTCATCACGAGCGCACAGATGCCGCCCGTCGCCACGCCCGATTCCAGCACGTTCTTCAGTGCATGCGGCAGGCTGTTCAGGATGTCCGGCACCTGCGACACGCCGAGGCCGAGCGCCAGCGACACCGCGATGATTAGCAGCGCGCGACGGTCGAGATGGACGCCCGCGAGAATGTTGATGCCCGACGCGGCCACCGCACCGAACATCACCATCGCCGCACCGCCGAGCACGGGCTCCGGCACGGCCTGCAGCACGCCGGCGACGACCGGGAACAGGCCGAGCACCACCAGCATGCCCGCGATCCAGATGCCGACGTGACGGCTCGCGACGCCGGTAATCTGGATCACGCCGTTGTTCTGCGCGAATACCGAGCTCGGGAACGTGTTGAACACGCCGGCCAGCAACGAGTTCGCACCGTTGACCAGCACGCCGCCCTTGATGCGCTGCATCCACACCGGCCCCTCGACCGGCTCGTTCGAGATCTTGCTGGTGGCCGTCACGTCGCCGATCGCTTCGAGCGACGTGACGAGGTAAATGATCAGCATCGGCACGAACAGCGCCCACGAGAAGCCGATGCCGAAGTGCAGCGGCGTCGGCACCTGGAACAGCGCGGCCTGGTGCATGCCGGTGAAATCGAGGCGGCCGAGGAACGCGGCCGCGAGGTAGCCGATCGCGAGCGCGATGACGAGCGCGGTGCTGCGCACCCAGACGACCGGCACGCGGTTCAGCAGGATGATCGTGCCGAGCACGAGGCCCGACAGTGTCAGGTTCTCCGCGCTCGCGAACGTGCCCTTGGCCATCGCGCCGTAGCCGCCGCCCATGCTGATGAGGCCGACCTTGATCAGCGTGAGGCCGATCAGCAGCACGACGATGCCGGTAACGAGCGGCGTGATCAGGCGCTTCACGAACGGCAGGATGCGCGACACGCCCATCTCCACGAATGACCCGCCGATCACGACGCCGAAGATCGCGGCCATCACGGTCTCGACCGGCGTGCCTTGCTTGACCATCAGGCTGCCGCCGGCGATCAGCGGGCCGACGAAGTTGAAGCTGGTGCCCTGGACGATCAGCAGGCCGGCGCCCAGCGGGCCGAAGCGCTTGCACTGCACGAAGGTGGCGATGCCGGAAATCACCAGCGACATCGACACGATCAGGGTCGTATCGCGGCTGGACACGCCGAGCGCCTGGCAGATCAACAGGCCGGGCGTGACGATCGGCACGATGATCGCCAGCAGGTGCTGGAGGGCGGCGACGAACGCGACCATCGGCGCCGGCCGGTCGTTCGGGCCGTAGACGAGGTCGCGGGCCGCTTCTGCGGCGTCGGCGCCATGGGAGGCGGAGGGGGCGGAGGAGGCGGGTTGCATGGCGAGCGGGCCGGACAAGGTGGAAAGTGCGGCATTTTAGCCGAAGGGGCCGCCGGCGCTGCCCGGCTGGGCCGCGATAGGGGGATTCGGCGGCGCGCGGAAAAGGCGTCCGATCGGCGCCCGGCGATCAGCGCGTCGACCGAGTGGCGATCGCGGTCCTGTCGGGCAACCGATTCACGAATGGCGAAATGCTGCCTATCGACGGCGGCGGCCGGCTGATCTGAGCCGCGCGACATCAACCAGCCGTCAGCCGGCGGCGCGTGTTTACTTGCCGCGCGCCGCTGTGCGTGGCGGCCGGGCATCCGGATACGCGCGCTGGCACACGGCGATGACCGTATCGCGCAGGCGGCGATGCACGGGGTCGCCGTGCATGCGCGGATGCCACAGCGCGGATACGAGGATCGCCGGCAGGCGGGCCGGGATCTCGAAACTGCGCAGCCCGAGGGCTTCGGTGAGCCCCTGCGAGCACGCGTTGCCGAGGCTCGAGCGCGGCACCAGCGCGATCAGGTCGGTGCTGGCCGCGACACGCATTGCGTCCGGGTAGCCTGGCACGACGACGTGCACGGCGGGGCCGTTGCCCGTGTTGGCGGTCGAATCGTCGACCAGCCCGCCGAAATCGCCGAGCTGGACCGCCATGACGTGGCGGCAGGCTGCATAGCGCGCGGGCGTGATCCGGGCCGACGCGAACAGCGGATGGCCGGCGCGCGCCACCGCGACGTGCCAGTCGTGAAAGAGCATGCGCGTGTGCAGCTCGGGTGCGTCGTCGCCGCGCTTGCCGATTTCGAGGTCGACCGTGCCGTCGCGCAGCGCTTGCGGATCGCGGTCGAGCTTCGGGACGAAGCGGATACGCACGCGCGGCGCGACGTCGCCGAGTGCGGCCACCACCGGGCCGGACAGCATTTCCATGAACGACGCGGCTGCCCGGATCGTGAACGTGGCCGTGAGCGTCGCGAGGTCGACGTCGGCCGTCGCCGGCCGGAGCACGGCGCGGGCGTCGCTCGTGACGGCATGCACGCGGTCGCGCAACGCGGCTGCATGCGGCGTCGGCACGAGCTTGCGTCCGGCGCGCACGAGCAACTGGTCGCCGGTGGCAGTGCGCAGCCGCGTGAGCGTGCGGCTCATCGCGGACGTGCTCAGGCCCAGCCGGCGCGCGGCGCCGGTCACGCTGGCTTCCGACAGCAGCGCGTCGAGCGCGGTGACGAGGTTCAGGTCGATGTCTTCCATGCGGACAGGATACGCCACTGTGCGGTTTGACATGGCGTTCGGTGCAACGATGGATTGCATCCGGTGCGTCTGGCGCCTGTCGTGGTGCCCGCCTATAGTGGGCGTATCACGAAACACGGCAAAGGCGAAAAACCATGCAATCGACTGAATCGAATCGACGAAACGCCCCCGCGATCCTCCTCGTCGCGGCGTCGCGCGGCCTCGGGCTGGCGATGGCGGAGGCATTCCTGAACAAGGGCTGGCACGTGACGGGCACGGTGCGCGAAGGATCGGGACGCACGAAGCTGCACGACCTGGCCGACCGGTTCGACGGCCGGCTCGAGATCGGCACGCTCGACATCTGCGAGCCCGCGCAACTGGCCGCGCTGCGCGAGCGCCTGTCGGGCCGGCGCTTCGACATGCTGTTCGTGAATGCCGGCACGACCAACGATCCGAATGAAACGATCGGCGAAGTGACGACCGACGAATTCGTGCGCGTGATGATCACGAATGCGCTGGCGCCGATGCGCGCGATCGAGACGCTGCAGGATCTCGTGCCCGACGACGGGTTGATCGGCGCAATGTCGTCGGGGCAGGGCAGCGTCGCGAACAACGTGACCGGAATGCGCGAGGTGTATCGCGGCAGCAAGGCCGCGCTGAACCAGTTCATGCGCAGCTTCGCGGCACGTCAGGCCGATACGCGCCGCGCGCTGGCGCTGATGGCGCCCGGCTGGGTCCGCACCGAACTCGGCGGACCCGATGCACGCCTGACCATCGAGGAGAGCGTGCCGAGCCTCGTCGACGTGCTGCTGGCGAAGCGGGCGCGGCCCGGGCTCGAATACCTCGACTATCTGGGACGCACGGTGCCCTGGTAAGCAGCGTGGTGGCGCAAGCGCGCGGCGGCCGGCCGGGCTCCGGCTCGCCGCGCGCTTGCCGTGAGGGACTGGGTTCGAGGTTTTCGCGGCCGGTCGCGGCACTGCGAAGGCCGTGCCGATTCAATACAATGCAACGACGCGTCAGTGATACGGTGCCGCCTCATCGCGTTTGAATCCATCCGGTTCATCGCGGATGGGGTGCGCTCCCGTCATGACGGGCTTGTGTCGAACCTGGAGCGCAGCATGAACGAACCCTACCTGCAGGTCATCGCGCATTACTTCGCGAAGCCCGGCAACGGCGACCGCGTGATCGAACTGCTCGCGGAACTCGCGCCGGCCACGCGGGCCGAGCCGAAGAATCTCGACTACGCGTATTTCCGGTCGCCGGAGCACCCCGACCACATCGTGATTCTCGAACGCTATCGCGACGCCGACGGCCTCGACGCGCATCGGGAAACGCCGCATTTCCAGCGGATCGGAATCGGGGCGATCATGCCGTTGCTCGATCGCCGCGACGTGTCCCGCTACATGGTGCAGCCGGACACCGGCACGGCGACGCCACCGGGAGGCACCCGATGAACCCGTTTCAATTCCGTACCGTTCCGACCCAGATCGTCGAATTCGGCGCCGCGCGCCGGCTCGGCGCGCTGTTGCGCGAACGCTTTCCGGCGCTCGTGCGGCTGTGCGTCGTCACCGATGCGTTCCTGCATCGCAGCGGCGTGCTCGCGCCCGCGCTGGAGAGCCTCGCCGCGCATGGCTGGCAGGTCACCGTGATCGACGACGTGATCGCCGATCCGCCCGAGCACGTGGTGCTCGAAGCCACCGCGCGGGCCGTCGCGGCCGATGCCGAGATCGTGCTCGGGCTCGGCGGCGGCTCGTCGATGGACGTCGCGAAGCTGATCGCGGTGCTCGCGCCGGGGCAGCAGGCGCTGGCCGACATGTACGGCGTCGACAAGGTCGCGAGCGCGCGGCTGCCGCTCGTGCAGATGCCGACCACGGCCGGCACGGGCTCCGAGGTCACGGCCGTGTCGATCGTCACGGTCGGCGAGGCGCGCAAGATGGGGGTCGTGTCGCCGCATCTGTTCGCGGACGTCGCGATCCTCGACGCGGAACTCACGCTCGGCCTGCCGCGCGCGGCGACGGCCGCCACCGGCATCGACGCGATGGTGCATGCGATCGAGGCGTACACGTCCGCGCGGCTGAAGAATCCGGTGTCCGACATGCTGGCCACGCACGCGCTGACGCTGCTGTCGCGCAACCTGCTGCCCGCCTGCGACGACGGCCGGAACCGGCACGCGCGCGAAGCGATGCTGGTCGGCGCGATGTTCGCGGGGCAGGCGTTCGCGAATGCGCCGGTCGCGGCCGTGCACGCGCTGGCTTATCCCGTGGGCGGGATCTTCCATGTGCCGCACGGGCTGTCGAATGCGCTGGTGCTGCCGCACGTGCTGCGCTTCAATGCGCCGGCCGCCGCGCCGCTGTATGCGGAACTGGCGGCCATCGCCGCGCCGTCGGCCACGGGCAGCGACGAAGCGAAAACGCACGCGCTGATCGCCGAGATCGACCGGCTGATCGTCGCGACGGGCATTCCGCGCACGTTGCGGGAGGTCGGTATCGGCGAGGCCGACCTGCCGAGGATGGCGTCGGACGCAATGCTGCAGACGCGCCTGCTCGTGAACAATCCGCGCGAGGTGACCGAGGCCGACGCGCTGGAGATTTACCGGCAGGCGTGGTGATGCGGCGAGCGGGCGTGGCGCGTCGCCCGGCACGATTCAAGACGCGCGCACGGCCTGCCGAGTGGGCCGTGCCGCGACCCACGCGCATGCCAGCGCGACGGCCACCAGCACGCAGCCGGCCGACGGTGTAACGAGCAGCGCACCGTGCCCGACGAGCACGCCGCCGAGCGCCGATCCGAGCGCGACGCCCGCATGCATCGCCGATACGTTGAGGCCGACGCTCGCATCGGCCAGCGTCGGCCCGGTGTGAATCAGATAGTTCTGCACGATCGGCGAGATCGACCAGCTGATGCCGCCCCACAGCATCATCGCGGGGACGAACACGAGCGGCGACGCACCGGCCGCCGGCAGCGCGGCCATCGCAATGAGAAACACGGCAGGGCATGCGCACAGCGCGCGCGCTGCGCCGAGCCGATCCGAGCAGAACCCGCCGAGCCACGCACCGGTCACGCCGGCCATCCCGAACGCAACGTACAAGCCTTCGAGCGCCGCCGCGCCGGGCGACAGCACGGCCTGCAGATACGGCGTGAGATACGCGAACAGCGTGAAATGGCCGCCGATCATTGCGATCGACACACATTGCGCGGCGAGCAATCGCGGTTGCGACAGCACGGCGCGATACGACGGCATGCCGGGCGTGCCGGCCGCGGCAGGCGTCATGCGCGGCAGCCCACGCGCGAGCCAGATCCCGAGCGGCAGCGCGGCCACCGCGATCGACACGAACACCGCGCGCCAGCCGGCCCATTCGGCGATGCGCATCCCGATCGGCACGCCGAGCACGAGCGATGCGCTGATCCCCATGAAGACGATGCCGATCGCACGGCCGCGTTGCGACACCGGCGCGAGTTCCGCCGCGAACCGCGTCGCGACGAGGATCAGCGTCGCGCAGCTCGCGGCCATCAGCACGCGCGCGGCGAACAGGCTCGCATAGCCGGGGCTTGCGGCGGCGCACAGGTTCGCGGCCGCGAACGCGCCGAGCGCTGCGAGCAGCGCGGTGCGCCGTTCGACCCGTGCGACGAACGAGGCCGCCACCAGCGCGGCGAGCGCGAACACGGCGGAGAAGATCGTGGTGAGCTGTCCGGCAGCGGCGATCGAGACGTGAAGGCCGGCGGAGATCGCCGGCAGGATGCCGACGCAGATGTTTTCGGCAACGCCGGCCAGGAACACGGCGGCGGCCAGCAGATACACGCGAACGTCCAACGCAAACCCCTCCTGTACGCGCGATGCGACGGCGCCGGGCAGGGGCGCGGCCGCATCGGATCGAATCGACGGATGGGTTTCGACGCGAGGCTTCGGTTATCCCGGAAAGGAGGACGGTACCGCACGGTCGGAACGCGCGCAAGTGCCGGCGCGCGGTCGTGGCGGCGCCGGGCGGCGGATGCGAAGAACAGGACGGTGGGCGGCACGCCGCCGCCCACCGCGCTTACATGCGCGACGCGTCGGCGCCGGCCGCGACCACGTAGGCCGACGCCTGCTTCGTGCCGTCCGGCTTCGTCTGCAGGTACACGCCCTGGATTTCCGGCTCGAAGCCCGGCAGTGCGTTGATCCCGGCTTCGAGCGCGCGGAAGTAGTCGAGCGCCGGGCCGCCCCACGCTTCGCCGGGCACCACGCAGAAGATGCCGGGCGGATAGGGCAGCGCGCCTTCGGTCGCGATCCGGCCTTCGATGCGCTCGAGCGTGACGAGCTCGACGTTGTTGCGGATCAGCTCGGCATTCGCGGCCTGCGGCAGCATCGCCTGCTTCGGGAACTGCGCGCGCCGGAACATCTGTTTCTGCAGGTGCTTCATGTCGTGGCTGCGGTAGAAGTCGTGCATGCGCTGGCATAGCTGCCGCAGGCGCATCGTGCCGTACAGCTCCGGATATGCTTCGCACAGCGACGGAATCGCTTCGCGCAGCGGTGTGTCCTGGTCGAGATGGCGCTCGAACTGCGCGAGGTGCGCGACCAGATGCTGCAGCTTGCCGAAGCTTTCCGACGGCGTGAGCAGGAACAGGATCGTGTACAGGTCGGCCTTCTCGGGCACGACGCCGTGCTCGCGCAGGTAGCGCGCGAGGATCGGCGCCGGCGCGCCGAACGGCGCGTATTCGTGCGTGTCGCGATCGATGCCTGGCGTGGTCAGCAGCAGCTTGCACGGATCGACGAAATACTGGTCGTCCGCATAGCCTTCGAAGCCGTGCCACGTGTCGGCCGGATGGAAGCGGAAGAAACGCAGGTCGTCGACGATCTGCTCGGTCGGATAGTCGGCCCACGGGCGGCCATCGATCTCTTGCGGGACGAACGGACGGATCTGCCGGCAGGTTTTCAGCAGCAGCTTGCGCGCGTCGACGCCGTGTGCGACGCAGTCGCGCCACAGGCGCTTGCCGGCCGGGCCCGCATGCATCTGCGCGTTGACGTCGAGCGCCGCGAACATCGGGTAGAACGGGCTCGTCGACGCGTGGATCATGTACGCGTTGTTGAAGCGCCGGTGATCGCAGAAACGCTTCTGGCCTTCGATGTGGCGATCCTTCTTGTGGATCTGCGACGTCTGCGAGAAGCCGGCCTGTTGCTTGTGTACCGACTGCGTGACGAAGATGCCGGGATCGTCGGGGCCGAGCGTGAGCATCAGCGGCGAGCAGTCCTGCATCATCGGAATGAACTGCTCGTAGCCGACCCACGCCGAATCGAACAGGATGTAGTCGCACAGATGCCCGATCCGGTCGACGATTTCGCGTGCGTTGTAGATCGTGCCGTCGTAGGTGCCGAGCTGGATCACCGCGAGCCGGAACGGGCGCGGCAGGTCGGCGCGCTCGGGCGCGACGTCGCGGATCGCGTCGCGAATGCGCGCTTCGCCGAGCGCCGCGCTGTCGACGCCGCCGATGAGGCCCCACGCGTTGCGCGCGGTCTCGAGGTAGACCGGCCGCGCACCGGACAGCACGAGCGCGCCGAGGTGCACCGACTTGTGGTTGTTGCGGTCGAACAGCACGAGATCGTCGGGCGCGAGCAGCGCGCTCGTGACGACCTTGTTCGACGTCGACGTGCCGTTCAGTACGAACCAGGTCTTGTCCGCGTTGTAGATCCGTGCGGCGTTGCGCTGCGCTTCCAGCGCGGGCCCTTCGTGGATCAGCAGGTCGCCGAGCCGGACGTCCGCGTTGCAGAGGTCCGCGCGAAACAGCGTCTCGCCGAAGAAGTCGAAGAACATCCGGCCGAGCGGATGGTTCGAGAAGAACTGGCCGCCCTGATGGCCCGGGCAGTCGAATTCGACGTAGCCGCGCTGCACGTAGTCGCGCATGACCTTGAAGAACGGCGGCAGCAGGTTCTCGCTGTAGATGTCGGCGGCGGCGGAGATCTGCCGGCCGTAGTAATGGCGGCCGCCGTGCCGGAGCTGGATCACGCCGCTCGCGCGCGGCAGGACCGACGGCGGCACTTCCTGGTCGGGCTCGACCGCGACGAAGAACGGAATCGCGAAACCGGTTCTCTCGACGGTTTTCAGCACCTTTTCCGCGGCATCGATGCCGACGACGATGGCCGCGATATTCGTGAAATCGGTCTGAAATACGTCGACCTGTTCATGCGTGGTGAGAAAGGCGCCGATCAGCGCCGGCTCGACTGCGATTTTCAACAGGCTCACGCGAACTCTCCGGTAAATGACCTGAAACGGGAGCCGCATTCGCGCCGGGACGCAATCGTGAACCGATACGCGCTACAGCCGATTGAAAACGGTCCCGCGAATGCTGAATGCCGATTGCGCATTGCACCTGAAAGCCTTGCGCGGCGCGGCACGAGCGCGATGGGGCAAGGCCCGGCGCAGCCGATCGTAGCAACAAAAGCACGCGGATTCAATCGATCGGAATCAGCAATTCCATGGCGGCATGAGCATGATCAAGTCATCGGGAATTGGCGTGCTGCAGCGCACATAAAAATGATCCAATGATGAAAATCCGATTCGAAAGGGCCGATTGTTTCACCGAATCGTCGGCTTCTCATCGAAAGGCATCCATGGCATAGTCGGCTCCGAACTGGATGGCGAATCAAGCCGGAATTGCGCGCGTCTCATGCCGCTGCCCGTGACTGCTTCCCGCGTGCTCGTGAGACGAACGATACCAATCGAAGAGCAACGCAACAGCGAGGGCAACATCATGAATACTTCCGTCGGCGGCATTCGCCGTCTCGGCATGCGTGCGCTACTGGTCGACGACGAGATCGCGCAGGAAACCGCGACCGGGCGCGCGGTCCGCACGCTGAGCGCGGAGCTCGCGCAACGCGGTGTCGACGTGCTGACGGCCACGTCCGCCGACGATGCCATCGTGCTGATCCGCTCCGATCCGTCGATCCAGTGCGTGCTGCTCGACTGGGATCTCGGCGTGGACGGTCACGGGCCGTCCGAGGCGGTGGTCGACGCGATCCGGCATCGCAACGGCAGCGTGCCGATCTTCCTGCTGGCCGACCGCAGCGTCGCGTCGACGGTACCGGCCGCGGTGATGGGCAAGGTCGACGATTTCGTGTGGCTGCTCGAGGATACGGCCGACTTCATCGGCGGGCGCATTCACGCGGCGATCGAGCGCTATCGCTCGACCGTGCTGCCGCCGATGTTCGGCGCGCTCGCGAAGTTCTCGCGCGTCTACGAATACTCGTGGCATACGCCGGGCCACACCGGCGGCACCGGCTTCCTGAAATCGCCGGTCGGCCGCGCGTTCTTCGAATACTTCGGCGAATCGCTGTTCCGCTCGGACCTGTCGATCTCGGTGGGCGAACTCGGCTCGCTGCTCGACCACTCGGGCCCGATCGGCGAAAGCGAGCGCTACGCGGCGCGCGTGTTCGGTGCGCATCGCACGTATCACGTGACGAACGGCTCGTCGACGTCGAACCGCATCATCCTGATGGCGAGCGTGAGCCGCGACCAGATCGCGCTGTGCGACCGCAACTGCCACAAGTCGGCCGAGCACGCGATGACGATGTCGGGCGCGATTCCGACCTACCTCGTGCCGACGCGCAACCGCTACGGGATCATCGGGCCGATCGCGCCGGAGCGCCTCACGCAGGTGGCGATCCGCGAGGCGATCGCATCGAACCCGCTCGCGGCCGGGCTGGCCGATCGCCAGCCGAAGCACGCGATCGTCACGAACTCGACGTACGACGGTCTTTGCTACAACGTGACGCGCGTCGAGGAACTGCTCGGCGCGAGCGTCGACCGGCTGCACTTCGACGAAGCGTGGTACGGCTACGCGCGTTTCAATCCGATCTACCGCGACCGCCATGCGATGCACGGCGACCCGCGCGACCACCACAAGGATCGGCCGACGGTGTTCGCGACGCAGTCGACGCACAAGCTGCTGACCGCGCTGTCGCAGGCGTCGTACATCCACGTGCGCGACGGCCGCAGCCCGATTCCGCATGGCCAGTTCAACGAAACGTTCATGATGCACGCGTCGACGTCGCCGAACTACGCGATCATCGCGTCGAACGACGTCGCGGCCGCGATGATGGACGGCCCCGGCGGCGCCGCGCTGACGCGCGAGTCGATCGAGGAGGCCGTCGCGTTCCGGCAGATGATCGCGCGGATGAACGGCGAATTCGGCGCGAAGGGAGACTGGTTCTTCGAATGCTGGCAGCCCGACACCGTGCTCGAGGCACGCACGGGCCGCACGCTGCCGTTCCACGAAGCGCCGCCCGAGCTGCTCGCGAGCGACCCGGCGTGCTGGGTGCTGCGCCCCGGTGCGCAATGGCACGGCTTCGGCAATCTCGAGGACGGCTATTGCATGCTCGACCCGATCAAGGTGTCGATCGTCACGCCGGGCGTGGCGCCGGCCGGCGGCCTGATGCCGGTCGGTATCCCGGCGAGCGTCGTCACCGCATATCTCGATGCGCGCGGGATCGTCGTCGAGAAGACGACCGATTTCACGATCCTGTTCCTGTTCTCGATCGGTATCACGAAGGGCAAGTGGGGCTCGCTCGTCAGCGCGCTGTGCGATTTCAAGCGCGACTATGACGCGAACCTGCCGCTCGACATGGCGATTCCGTCGCTCGCGAAGGAGCATGGCGCGCGCT
Source organism: Burkholderia sp. E168m15 (assembly GCF_016586105.1). Taxonomy (NCBI): domain Bacteria; kingdom Pseudomonadati; phylum Pseudomonadota; class Betaproteobacteria; order Burkholderiales; family Burkholderiaceae; genus Burkholderia; species Burkholderia sp. E168m15. Next base: position 4,550 of record NZ_BCPO01000154.1, on the reverse strand, counting down.
ATGCGGGCATGGGGCTGAAGGATCTGGCCGACACGATGTTCGCGGCGATGGAGCAGCTGGGCACGACGCGCCTGATGTCGGAGGCGTTCTCGATCCTGCCGAAGCCGGAGATGAGCCCGGTGCATGCGTACGAGCACCTCGTGCAGGGCCGCGTCGAGCAGGTCACGCTCGACGAGCTGGCCGGGCGCACGGTGGCCACCGGCGTCGTGCCGTATCCGCCGGGTATTCCGCTGTTGATGCCGGGCGAGAGCGCGGGGCCGGCCGGCGGCCCGGTGCTCGGCTACCTGAAGGCGCTCGAGGCGTACGACCGGCGTTTTCCCGGATTCGCGCACGACACGCACGGCGTGGAGGTCGAGGACGGCACGTACCGTGTGTACTGCCTGACCGCCTGACACCCGACCGGGCGAACGAACGAGCGACCGGCCGCACGGCGGCCTCACATCGAAGGATCGACACCATGGAAAACGCAGCGCACCTGGCCGACGCAGCCCCGGCGGCCGCGCAGAAGCACCGGATGAACGTCTGGCAGCTCACCGTTCTCACCGCGGTCAACATGATGGGCTCCGGCATCATCCTGCTGCCGTCGAAGCTCGCGCAGGTCGGCACGATCTCGCTGCTATCGTGGATCGTCACGGCCGGCGGCTCGCTCGCGCTGGCCTATGCGTTCGCGCGCTGCGGGATGCTGAGCCGCAAGCCGGGCGGGATGGGCGGCTACGCGGAGTACGCGTTCGGCAAGGCCGGCAACTACATGGCGAACTATACGTACGGGCTGTCGCTCGTGATCGCCAACGTCGCGATCGGCGTCACGGCGGTCGGCTACGGCACCGTGCTGTTCGACGCGACGCTGTCGCCGCTGCAGACGGGCCTGTGGACGATCTTCCTGCTCGTGCTGACGACGGTCGCGAATTTCGGCGGCTCGCGCATCACCGGCCGGATCGGCGCGGTGACGGTGTGGGGCGTGATCATTCCGGTCGTCGTCGTGTCGCTGATCGGCTGGTTCTGGTTCAGCGGCGCAACCTGGGGCGCCGCGTGGAATCCGAACCACATGCCGTTCGGGCCCGCCGTCGGCAGCTCGATCGCGGTGACGCTGTGGGCGTTCCTCGGGCTCGAATCGGCGTGCGCGAACTCGGACGCCGTCGAGAATCCGGAGCGCAACGTGCCGATCGCCGTGCTCGGCGGCACGATCGCGTCGGCGATCTTCTACATCGTGTCGACCAACGTGATCGCGGGGATCGTGCCGAATGCGATTCTCGCGAAGTCGAACGCGCCGTTCGGCATCGCGTTCGCGACGATGTTCACGCCGACCGTCGGCACGATCGTCACCGCGCTGATGGTGATCGCGTGCATCGGCTCGCTGCTCGGCTGGCAGTTCACGGTCGCGCAGGTGTTCAAGAGCTCGGCGGACGTCGGCTACTTCCTGCCGGTGTTCGCCCGCGCGACGCGCACCGGCACGCCGATCGTCGGCATGGTGATCCTGCTGGTCGCGCAGGTCGCGCTGGCGCTGATGACGATCAGCCCCGAGCTGAGCAGCCAGTTCCAGAAGATCGTCGATCTCGCGGTCGTCACGAACCTGGTGCCTTACGTGATGTCGATGGCCGCGCTGATCACGATCCAGAAGGTCGCGAAGGTGCCGCCGGGCAAGGCGCTCGTGACGAACGTGATCGCGATGGTCGCGACCGCATACAGCTTCTACGCGCTGTTCAGCTCGGGCGAGCAGGCGCTGATGCTCGGCGGCCTGTGCGTGTTCCTCGGCTGGACGCTGTTCGGCTTCGTCAGCGCGCGCTTCTACCAGATGGAAGTCGACGCGCACGTGAAGGAGCCGGGGAAGTCGCTGCAGGCGTGACGGCTAGCGCTGACCTTGCGTCAGCAGCGGCGGGAGTTCGCTTTTCAGCAGATCGACGACGGCACGCACGCGCGGCGGCAGCGGCCGTTGCGCGTGCACCAGCACGTTGAGCGCGAAGTCGGGGACGTCGTAGTGCGGCAGCAGGCGCACGAGCCGGCCGTGCGCGAGCGCGTCGGCGCAAGCCGGGTGCTGGACCACGCCGATGCCGCCTCCCGCCGCGATCGTGTCGAACATCGGGCGCCAGTGGCTCGCGGTCATGACGGTGCGGATGCGTGCGTATTCGACTGCGCCGCCGTCGTGCCGCAGCGGCACCTGTTCGTTCGCGAACACGCCTTTCACGCGGATGAACGGATGGTTCGCGAGATCGGCCTTCGTATCGATCGGGCCGTGCCGCTCGAGATACGACGGCGCGGCCACGAGCATGCGGCCAACCGCGCCGAGTGCGTACGCGACGAATCCGCCATCGCCGAGCTGGCCGACCCGGATCGAAATGTCGACGCCCTCGGTGACCGGATCGACGATATCGTCGTTCAGCACGAGGTCGATGTGCAGCTTCGGATACGCGGTGCGGATCTGCATCAGCACGCCCGGCAGCACGACCTCGCCGAAACATTGCGGCGCCGCGAGCCGGATCGTGCCGTCGAGCGCATGCGCCGTCTTCGACACCGACGCAACGGCCAGCTCGGCCGCTTCGAGCAGCGCCTTGCTGCGTTCGTAGAAAATCCGGCCTTCCTCCGTGCACGCGAGGGTGCGTGCACTGCGCATCAGCAGCCGCGTGCCGAGATGCTTTTCGAGCTTCTCGATGCGCTCGCTGACGGCCGGTTGGCCCATGTCGAGATCCCGCGCCGCGCCGGACATCGTGCCGCGCTCCACGACCCTCACGTAGATGCGCATCGTCGCCAACAAGTCCATGAAGTCGCGCCTCGTGTCTTCCGGTTCGATTTTTACCGATCGACGGATGGTACCAAAGCGGTGGAGGGACGATGGTGTGCGTTGGGCCGATACTGACTATCGGCCAGTGCGTTCATGGCGCCGCCGAGGCCGCGTGCGTTCATTCGCACGGTGAGCGAAAATCGGCCTTCTTCCGCGCGACCCGACAGGAGCCCCGACATGACGCAACGCAATGAAGCCCGACGCACGCACTGCGTTGCCTGGCAGATCGTGCAGACGTGGCAGGCGGCCGAATGGTGCCGGCTCGACGCGTCGCAAACGGGCATCGCGCTGTCGGGGGCGGTGACGGGCGCGCTCGATGGCACGCCGTTCCGGATCGACTACGCGATCGCATGCGGCGCCGACTGGCTCACCCGTTCGGCGCGCGTGACGCATCGGACCGGCACGGCGCCGCCACGGCAATGGGACATCGCATGCGACGCGGGGCAGTGGACGATCGACGGCGTCGATGCCCCGATGCTCGCAGGCGCGACCGACATCGATCTCGGCTTCAGCCCGTCGACCAATACGCTGCCGATCCGGCGGCTGGGGCTCGCCGTCGGCGAATCGGCCGCGATCCGCACCGCGTGGCTGCGTTTTCCCGACTTCGACATCGTGCGCGGCGAGCAGCGCTATACGCGCACGGCGCCGCACGTGTATCGCTACGAGAGCGGCACGTATGCGGCCGACATCGAAATCGACGACGCGGGCCTCGTCACCGACTACGACGAATGGCGGCGCGTCGGCGCGGCGTCTGCGTCGTGACGGATCAGCGCGCGCTGGCGACCGACAGCTTGCCCGGAATCAGCTTCAGCGTGGTGAACGCGTCGGCGATGCTCTGCTGGTACGCGACCGTCGCGTCGGTGATCGGCTGCACGCCGTAGCCGGCGCGCTTGAGCGCGACTTCGAGCGTCGGCGCATCGAGGCCGACGAGCGGCGACAGTTGCGCGGCCACCTCGGGCACGTGATCGCGCGCCCAGCGATCGACCGCGTCGACTTCGTCGAGCAGCGCGCGCAGCACCTGCGGGTGGGCGGCCGCGTACTTGCGTGCGGCGAGGTAGTACTGCGTGTTGCGCACGAGCCCTTCGCCATTCGCGACCACGCGCGCGCCGAGCTGCCGTTCGGCGGCGGCCAGATACGGATCCCAGATCACCCACGCATCGACGCTGCGCTGCACGAACGCGGCGCGCGCGTCGGCCGGGGTCAGGTAGATCGGCTGGATGTCGGCATACGTGAGGCCCGCATGCTCGAGCGCCTTCACCAGCAGGTAATGGACGTTCGAGCCCTTGTTGAACGCGACCTTCTTGCCGCGCAGTTGCGCGAGGGTGCGGATCGGCGAATCGGGCAGCACGACGATCGCCTCGCCCTGCGGCGCGGGCGGCTCGTTGCCGATGTAGACGAAATCGACGCCCGCGGCCTGCGCGAAGATCGGCGGGGTTTCGCCGACCGTGCCCACGTCGATCGCGCCGGCGTTCAGCCCTTCGAGCAGTTGCGGGCCGGCCGGGAATTCGAGCCATTGCACCGTGACGCCCTGGCTCGCCAGACGCTTCTCGAGCGTGCCGCGCGCCTTGAGCACGACGAAGTTGCCGTATTTCTGGAAGCCGATGCGCAGCCGCGTGCCGCTGTCGTCGGCCCGGGCGGCTGCGGCCGCGAGCGGTCCGAGCGCGAGCCCGGCCAGCCCGGCGGCCGCGCCGTGCAGCCACTGGCGGCGGCGCGGGTTCACCGGGGTCGTTTCAAGGTCTGCGTGCGGTGTGTCGTTCATTAGGGCGTGTTCACG
>NZ_BCPO01000153.1:0-12765 GCF_016586105.1 Burkholderia sp. E168m15 | reverse complement strand
GGCCGAGCGCGAGGATTGCGACGAAGCGGATACTCGACGTATTCGCGAGGAGCATGACGCGGCGATCGGCCCTTCTGGGGGCCAGCCCCGCGAATGAATTTTTCCAAACAGGGGAACGTGCCTTTCCGCCCACATTGCGGCGTCGTGCGTCGCTTGTTTGGCACGGCCAAACGGCGCTCCTTACTCCTTGCACTGCGGGCGGAAAGGCACGTTCGCAAACCCGTTATTAGCGTGAACACGCCCTAAGGCGTCCTGCTGGCGGGTTCACGGGTCGCGCGCGAAGGTGGCGCGGGCGCAGGGCCGGGCCGGATGCGGGCGACGCGCGCAACGGGCCGGCCCACGCCGGAGTCGAGACGATACGGCCCGGCGGGACGACGGCCAACCAATGAATCCGCATATGCAAATCAGCGGCCGGACGATACGTGAATGGCGACGCGGCAGGGCGCCCCGCGCTCACGCGGTGACGAGCAGGCTTTCCTCGATCGAATCGACGCGGTCCGGATAGAACGCGAGGTGCCCGCGAATCGATTCGACGGCCGGATTCGGATGCTCGTATGTCCATACCGCGTTGGTCGAGCGTTCGCCGCCGGCCGGAATCGAGTAGTACGCGCAATCGCCCTTGTACGGGCAGTAGGTCGCGTGATCGGTGCGTTCGAGCAGCGACATGTCGGCGTCCTCGCGCGGAATGTACAGCACGGCCGGGTAGCTGGCCTCGCGCAGCACCAGCGCGTGGCGCGTATCGGCGACGACCTTGCCGGCGACCTTCACGACCACCCGCGACGAATGCGGTTCGATCAGGATCGGATGATCGGGGCCCGGCGACTTCACGGGACGAGAGGGCGTATCGGGGTTGATCGACATTCGTGGTCCTCCAGAAAGAGCGGCGCGCTCGGACGCGCCGTGCCGGCACCTGCGCGCCGGGCGGATTCCCGCGCGCCGGTGCCGGCGTGGGCCAACCGATACGATGCACCCATTTCGCGGAGCCTGCAGGGGGACGGAAGGGCGCCCGCGGCCGTGCGCGAATGGCGCGGTCTCATGACGGGGGCCGGGCGTCGCGGCGGGGTGCGCGAGCCTGTCCGCGGCGCTCGCATGGACATTCTCATGCAGCGGCAGCGGGATGCAGCCATGACGATAAGCAACGCGGAATTAATTGGTAAGCGATCGGCGGGCGGCGCGCGAAGATCGACGGTCGTCATTCGCATGGCACCTCTTTCTTTCCTCCGTCACCATGAAGAATCCTTTCGTTTCGTCAACCGCGCGCCGATCGCGCGGCGTATCGCCCGCCGGCGCCGCGCTTCGCTGCATCGCCGCGTCGTTGCTGCTGGCCGGCGCCGCGACGCACGCGCTGGCGGCGCCCACGGGCAAGACGCTCGTGTACTGCACCGAAGGCAGCCCGGCCGGCTTCGATCCCGGCCAGCACACGACGAGCACCGATTTCGATGCGAGCACGTACCCGGTCTACAACGGGCTCGTGCAGTTCAAGCGCGGCACGCTCGACCTCGAACCGGCGCTCGCGACGAGCTGGGACGTGTCGCCCGACCAGCGCACGATCACGTTCCACCTGCGGCGCGGCGTGAAATTCCAGACGACCGCATGGTTCAAGCCGACGCGGCCGTTCCAGGCCGACGACGTCGTGTTCACGTTCCGCCGGATGCTCGACCCGGACGATCCGTTCCGCAAGGCCTATCCGGTCAGCTTCCCGTATTTCAGCGATCTCGGCTTCGACCACAACATCGACCGCATCGAGAAGGTCGACGACTATACGGTGCGCTTCGTGCTGAAGTCGCCCGACGTCGTGTTCGTGCGCAATCTCGCGATGGCGTTCGCGTCGGTGCTGTCGGCCGAATATGCGGGGCAGCTCGCCGCGCGCCATCGCGAGTCGGACATCAACCAGTTCCCGGTCGGCACGGGGCCGTTCGTGTTGCGTACGTACCAGAAGGATGCGCTGATCCGCTACGACGCGAATCCCGACTACTGGAAGCCGGACGACGTGAAGCTCTCGCGCCTCGTGTTCGCGATCACGCCCGATCCGGCCGCGCGGCTGCAGAAGCTCGTGGCCGACGAGTGCCAGGTGTCGGCGTTTCCGCGACCGGCCGATCTCGAGACGGTGCGGCGCGACCCGAAGCTGACGCTGTTTTCCGGGACGGGCTTCAACGTCGGCTTCGTCGCGTACAACACCCGGCATCCGCCGCTCGATCGCGTCGACGTGCGGCGCGCGCTCGACATCGCGATCGACAAGACGGCGATCATCAAGACCGTGTTCAACGGCGACGCGACGATCGCGACGAACCCGATGCCGCCCGCGCAATGGTCGTACAACCCGCGCCTGAAGGACGCGCCGCGCGATCCGGCCGCCGCGAAGGCCCTGCTCGCGCAAGCCGGCTTCCCGAACGGCTTCGACCTGACGCTATGGGCGATGCCCGTGCAGCGCCCGTACAACCCGAACGCGCAATTGATGGCGCAACTGATCCAGCAGGACTGGGCGAAGATCGGCGTGCGCGCGAAGATCGTCAGCTACGAATGGGGCGAGTACAACCGCCGCGCGAAGCATGACGGCCAGCACGACGCGATCCTGTACGGCTGGTCGGGCGACAACGGCGACCCCGACAACTGGCTCGGCACGCTGCTCGGCTGCGAGGCGGTGCACGGCAGCAACCTCGCGAAGTGGTGCAACAAGGACTTCGAGCAGCTCGTGACCGCCGCGCGGTCGAACGGGGACGTCGCGAAGCGCACGGCGCTGTACGAGCAGGCGCAGGTGGTGTTCAAGGAGCAGGTGCCGTTCACGCCGATCGCGACGTCGATCGTGTCGTTGCCGATCTCCAGGCGCGTGCACGGGCTGACGTTCTCGCCGCTCGGCGGGCACCGGTTCGATGGCGTGTGGCTGGATTGAGGGAAGCGGAAGCCGGCGCGTTCGTGCGCGCCGGCGTTCGCCGCGTCAGTCAGTTGAGTGCGACGGCGGCCGCGGCCTCGACCGGCGTGCCTTCGAGCGCGACCGACGGGCGGCCGTCGGGGCCGACCGGCACGTCGCCGATGAGCGTCGTGCGATACAGCTGGCGATCGAAGTCGAGATCGAAGATGTCGACGGGCGCGAGATGCGCGGTCGCGCGGTTGTCCCAGAACGCGATGCTGCGCGGTTCCCACTTGAAGCGGATCGTGAATTCCGGCCGCGTCACGTGCTCCCACAGCAGTTCGAGCAATGCCTGGCTCTCGCGCGGCGTCAGCCCGACGATCGTTTTCAGGAAGCTCGGGCTCACGTACAGCGCGCGTTCGCCGGTCTCCGGATGCACGCGCACGAGCGGATGCTCGGTCACGAGCGGGCGACGCTCGACGGCGTCGTCGAATGCGCCGGTCGCGCGCGCGCCGGGCGGCGGCGTGAAGCGATGGATGCCGCGCAGGGTATCGACGAAGCCGCGCAGCGGCGCGGACAGCGTTTCGTACGCGCGTACGAGGTTGGTCCAGTGCGTGTCGCCGCCGTACGGCGGGATCGTCACGCCGCGCAGGATCGACGCCCACGGCGGGTTCACGGCCGCCGTCACGTCGGTGTGCCAGCCGGTCCAGGGCCGGCGCACCGGTTCGCCTTCGAAGCGCGTCGCCTTGCGATGCTTCGCGATCGAATAGACGGCCGGATGGCCGTCGACGTGCCCGAACACCGGGTGGCCGACCGTCGGCTCGCCGAACTGCGCGGAGAACGCGACATGCTGCTCGTGCGTGAGGAATTGTTCGCGGAAGAAGATCACGCGCCATTTCAGCAGCGCGGCGCGGATCGCCGCGATCTGCGGCGTGGTCAACGGTTGCGTGAGGTCGACGCCGCGGATTTCCGCACCGATATGGGCGGACAGCGGGATCACGTCGACCGGCTGGGCGGCGGGTTCGAGTAGGGCGCTCATGCGACGCTCCTGGCGGAAGTGAACGGGGAAGAGGGACGACATCGTTGCGCGTGCAAGTGTCGGTCCGGTGGTGCGAGTTTCATGGCGGGTGTCCTCCAGAGCGGAGCGCGGCGGCGCGCGGAAAAGAGCGCCGCCGCGTGACGTGGGTACGTCGACGTTATTGCAGCGTGGCGCCCGGCCCCTTGAGCAGGACGCTCTGGCGGCCGTCGATGCCGACCGGCACGTCGCCGTGAACGGTCGCGCGGCGCACGACGCGGCGTGCATCGCCGTAGTCGTTGATCGCGTAGTGCTGGGTCGCGCGGTTGTCCCAGATCGCGACGTCGCCTTCCTGCCAGTTCCAGCGCACGGTGTTCTCGAGGCGCGTCACGTGTTCGTGCAGCACCTGCAGCAGGTGCGCGGAATCCTGCGACGACAGCCCCTTGATCTTCTGCACGAAGTGCCCGAGCACGAGCGTGCGTTCGCCGGTTTCCGGATGCACGCGCACGACCGGATGCTCGGTTTCGTAGACGGTCGACGTGAATACTTCGCGGTAGCGCTTCAGTTGCGTATCGTCGGCATGCACGTGCGTCGACGCATAGTCGTACGCGTTCGTATGCAGCGCCCACAGCGTGTCGGCGAGCGCGCGCAGCGGGTCGGGCAGATTCGCGTACGCGGTGGCCGTGTTGGCCCACACGGTATCGCCGCCGAACGGCGGGATCACGACTGCGCGCAGGATCGAGATCTTCGGGTACGCGTCGACGAAGGTCACGTCGGTGTGCCACGAATTGGCGCGTGCGCCGTGCGCGGAATCGAGTTCGAGCAGGGCAGCGCTGCCGTCGACGGACGGCACGGTCGGGTGCGCGACCGTGTCGCCGAAGCGGCGGGCGAAGGCTTCCTGCGCGGTGTCGTCGAGATGGTGCTGGCCGCGGAAGAACAACACCTTGTGGCGCAGCAGCGCGGCGTGGACCGCATCGAACGTCGCGTCGTCGAGCGTGGCCGACAGCCGCACGCCGGAAATTTCGGCGCCGATCCGGCCGGCGACCTGGCGAAGCTGAAGCGGGACGGCGGCCGTGCGCGGCGCGGCGTGAGAAGCAGGCGAAGGCGAATGAGCGGCGTGCTGGACTTCGGACATCGGGAGTCTCCTGGGAGTCGGGTCGGTCGAGTCTCCATTCAAGCAGGCGCCGCGCGGAACCGGAACCGATGAATCGTCACAACCTTAGCGTGCGCGCTGCGATGAACGATATGTGTCGTGATGCTGAACGATCCGGCGCGTCATGCGCTTACCATGCGAGCCGCCATTCGCCGATCCGGTGCGGGCGCGCGGCGTCGAGGCGCTTGCCGCCGGAACCGTCGTCGTCCGGCGGCTCGCTGTCGTCGAAATCGGCGAGCACGGTGTCGCGCAAGCGCGCGAATGCCGGCGAATCGCGCCGGCGCGGGCGTGGCAGCGCGACGTCGACGATGCGCGCGATGCGGCCCGGACGCGGCGCCATCGTGACGACGCGGTCGCCGAGATAGACGGCTTCGTCGACATCGTGCGTGACCAGGATCATCGTGATGCGCTCCTGTTCCCAGATCCGCAGCAGTTCGTTCTGCATCTTCGCGCGGGTTTGCGCGTCGAGCGCGCCGAACGGCTCGTCGAGCAGCAGCACGCGCGGCCGGTTCACGAGGCCGCGTGCGATCGCGACGCGCTGCGCCATCCCGCCCGACAACTGGTTCGGAAACGCGTGCTCGAAACCGTTCAGCCCGACGAGCGCGACGTGCTCCGCGATCGCGCGCCGTTTCGCGGCGGCGTCCAGCGGCGCGTTGCGCAGCGCGGCGCCGATGTTCTGTTCGACGGTCAGCCACGGGAACAGCCGGTGATCCTGGAACACGATGCCGCGCTGCAGCGACGTGTCGCGCACGCGCTCGCCGCCGGCGTGGATTTCGCCGGTGTAATCGGTGTCGAGCCCGGCGACGAGCCGCAGCAGCGTCGACTTGCCGCAGCCGCTGGCGCCGACGATCGTGACGAATTCGCCGGCGCGCACGTGCAGCGACACGTCGTCGAGCACGGCGAGCGCCGCGCCGCGTTGCGCGTAGTGCTTGCTTACATGGAGGATGTCGAGCGAATCGGAGGCGAGAGTCGTCATGGCGGTCAGGAGAAGGGAGCGATATGGAGGGAACGGGCGCTCAGCGCGTCAGGTCGCCGCGCCGGGCCAGCACCTTGCGCTCGATCGCCCGCGCGGTCGCGTTCAGTGCCCAGCCCGTCACGCCGACGACGATGATCCCGAACAGCACGAGATCCATCCGGAACTGCTCGCTGCCGTCGATCAGCGTGTTGCCGATCCCGCTGCCGGCGACGAGCAGGTATTCCGCGCCGAGCGTCGCGAGCCACGAATAGATCAGGCCGAGATACAGGCCGGTGAAGATAGACGGCAGCGCGGCCGGCAGGATCACGTAGCGGATCAGCTGAAGCCGTGAGTAGCGCAGCGCGCGGGCGACGTCGACGTACGTGCGCGGCACCGCGTGAATGCCGTCGCAGGTATGGGCGGCGACCGGCAGCAGCGCGGCGAGCGACAGGAACACGACCTTCGCGACGTCGCCGAGCCCGAACCACACGGAAATCAGCGGAATCCACGCGAACAGCGAGATCTGCTTGAACGTGTCGAAGCTCGGGCCGACCATCCGCGCGGCGACGCGCGACAGCCCGAGCACGGCGCCGAGCAACAGCCCGCCCGTCGCGCCGATCGCGAACCCGCACGCTTCGCGCGCGAGCGATGCCGACAAGGCACGGCCGAGCGCGCCGCTCGTGGCCTGCGCCCACGCGGTGTGCAGCACGTCGGCGGGGCTGACGAACAGCCCGCTTTTCACGAGGTGCGCGGAAGCGAGGGCCCACCAGCACGCAAGTGCGGCGAGCGGCAGCACGAAGCCGCGCCAGTCCGGTGCATGCAGGCGGCGGTCGGCGGTGGCGGGCGGTGTGGCTGACGGTGTGGCGGCGTGCGACACGGGCGACTCTCCTTCGATGGGGCGGGCGGCCCGGTTCAGCCGCGAAACGCGGACGGCACGCCGCGGCGCAGGCGCGCTTCGAGTGCGTCGAGCGCCCGGTTGATCAGCAGGCCGACCGCGCCGACCACGACCACGGCCGCCATCACGAGATCGAGCTGGAACAGTTGCCGCCCGTACACGATCAGGTAGCCGAGCCCTTCGGACGACGCGACGAGTTCGACCACGACGAGCGCGAGCCACGACTTCGTGAATGCGAGCCGCACGCCGGTCGCGAGCGTCGGGATCGCGGCCGGCAGCACGACGTGGACGATGCGTTGCCGGCGCGTGTAGCCGAACCCGCGCGCGACTTCGTCGAGGGCGGGCGGCGTCTGGCGGAATCCCTGCAACGTGCTCAGCGTGACCGGGACGAGCGCCGCATGCGCGATCAGCAGGTACTTGAGCGGCTCGCCGACACCGACGAGCAGCAGCAGGAACGGCAGCCAGCCGAGCACCGGAATCTGCACGAGCGCATTGAAGCTCGGCAGCACATAGGCTTCCAGCGTGCGCGACAGCCCGAGCGCGACGCCGATCGACACACCGAGCAGCGTGCCAGCCGCGAAGCCGACGAGCACCCGCTGCAGGCTGATCAGCGTGTGACGCGCCAGATCGCCGCTCGACGCGAGCTCGGCCAGCGTGTCGACCACGCGTTCCGGCGGCGGCAGGATCTGCGGCGCGATCCAGCCGCGCGCGCTGCCGACGCTCCACAGTGCGAACAGCAGCGCGGGCAGCACCCACGGCGCGAGCTGCCATGCGAGCCGTTTCAGCGCGGCCGAGCGGCGCGGCGGCACGGCGAGCGGGTGCGATTCGGACGACGGGACGGAAAACGCGGTATCGCTCATCGGGGCGGGTCCGGTCGGGTGTCAGGTGAGGGGCTTGCCGGCGGCGTCATGACGCGGCCAGTAGTTTTCGAGTTTCAACGTGCGCAATGCGTTGTCGAGATACTTCGGCTCGAACCAGCCGTCGACGTCGACCGGCTGGCGGATCAGCTTGAGGTTCAGCGCATCCTGGGCGACCGCCTTGTAGCGCGCGACGACGAACGGATCGATCAGCGGGGACAGGCGCTCCTTCAGGCGCTGGTTCGCATAGTCGGCCTGCCACGACGAATACGGCACGCCGCTCTTCGCCCACAGCTTGAACAGCGCATCGCGGTTCGCCTCGTCGGACGACCATTGCGCGCCCTTCACGAACGCGGTGACGACGCGCTGCACGATGTCCGGGTGCGCGCGGTCGAAATCGTCGAGCACGAGCAGGTGGGTCTGGCGCGTCAGTTGCGGGCCGTCGTTCTGCGATTCGTAGATGATCTTCGCGAGGCCCGCGTCGCGCAGCTTGTACAGCGCGTAATCGCCCACCGACGCGTCGATGCCTTTCGATGCGAGTGCGGCGAGCGAACTGGCGGCGTCGAGGTTGATCACGCGCAGGTCGCGTTCGCCGAGGCCGTTCTTCGCGAGCGCGTTGTCGGCGACGAGCTGCAGGTTGGTGCCGCGGAAGATCGACACGCGGCGGTCCTTCAGGTCCTTGATCGAGCGGATCGTCGAGTCGGGCGGCACCGCGATCTTGATGCCCGAGCGCACGCTCGCGGCGAGCAGCAGGCGGGTCTTGATCCCGTTCGAGCGCGCGAGCACGGCGGGCAGGTCGCCCTGGTACGCGAAGTCGAGCGCCTTGTTGGCGATCGCCTCGTTGACGGCCGGGCCCGCACCCTTGAAGAACAGCCATTCCACCTTGATGCCGTCGGCGGCGAATTCCTTTTCGACGAGCTGCTGCAACTGCACGGTGGCGGCGCTCGATCCGCCGAACGTCGGGGGATCGCCGGCGCCTTGCTGGGCGACGCCGATGCGGATGGTGGCGGGCTTGTCGGCGTGCGCGGCGGCGGCCGGCAACGCAAAAAGGGACGCGATCAGCAGCGATCGCAGCAGGCGCAGTGGGAGCATGAATCGATGGATCCGGAACGTTGGAGAACGAGGCCGGGCCGCAGCCCGTCGGGTCATTCTCGATGACGCCCCGGGGCCGGACAAGCAACGATTTGAACTATGCTTATCGTCGCGCGGGGGATCGCGGGAGGGCGCGGGCGCGCTGCAGGAGCACGAGCAGCGCGGTCGCCGTGACGGCAGGCCCGATCTGCGGCAGCGTCAGCCAAGGATTCAGAAACTCGTACATCGGCAGCGCCCACATGACGGCGACGACACACTGCTCGCCGCGCCGCCAGCCGTACTGCGTGCCGATGGCGATCATGCATGCGATCGGGATGCACAGCCACGACAGTTCGTAGTGCCAGACATACGGATTGGCGGCCAGCGTCGCGACGACCAGTACCGCACCGCGCAATCGTGCGTCCCGGCTGCGGCGCCAGACGAAGCACGCCGCCGCGAGCGCGATCGCCGCGATGACGGCCTGACCGGCGTACGCGAGGGCGGGCGACAGGCCGGCAAGCCGAAACGCCGCGAACGGCGTCGGCGACGCAAACCAGAACGGCACGCCGTGCTCGATGATCAGCGAACGCAGCGCGCCGGCGTTTTGCAGGAACAGGCGCAGCGGTTCCATGCCGCCCGCCGCGATCCCCAGTGCGGTGATCGCGGTCGCCCATGCGGCGGCCCACGCGAACGCGCGCCACGCACGCGCGGCAATCAGCACGAACGGGAACAGCAGGGCCAGTTGCGGCTTGACCGACAGGAGTCCGATACAGAGGCCGGCCAGCAGCGGCCGCCGGTCGACGAAGTACACCGCGAGCGCCGCGCACGCCGCGGTCAGCATCGCGTTCTGTCCGTACATCGCGGTGACGAACACGCCCGGGCAGGCGAGCAGCGCGAGCCAGCCGATGCGCGTCGCGCCGGGCACCGCGCCGAATCCCGACACCCGCCACACCGCGAGGCCGAGCAGCACGATGCCGAGTACGACGAACACCGGATAGCTGACCGCGTAGGGCAGCAGCGCGAGCGGTGTCGCCGCGAGCAGATACGACGGCGGGTACAGCCACGGCAGGAACGCATGGCGGCCGGCCAACGGGAACAGCGTGGCGAGTTCGCGCGAGAACGCGGGGATGTCGTAGGCCAGCCACGGCGAGCCGTGGAGCATCAGATGGGACGCGGACCAGAACACCATGTACCCCGAGCCGGGGCGAAACGTGCCGGGGTCGGTCGAGTGAAAGCCGATCCAGAGCAGGATCGCGGCCAGCAGCACACCGATCACCAGCATGACCGCGCTGTAAAGCGCGATGCGTCCGGGCGTGAGCCAGGGGCGGACGGGGCGTTCGTCGCGCCGGATCGACGAGCCGGAAATATCCATGCGGCGCTACTTGACCGACAGATTGCGCGACGCCTGCGCGCCTGCCACGACCGTCTGCCGGCGCCGGGCCGTCGCGATGCGCCGGACCGGAAACTGCAGCAGTTTCGAGCCGTCCGGAGACGCGGCGTGCCGCGCGGGCTGCTGGCCGGCCTGCGCATCGGCCCGGTAGCGGCGCCGCACGAGGTAGACCGGGCGCTGCTTCGATTCGTGATAGATGCGGCCGAGGTATTCGCCGATCACGCCGATGCCGATCAACTGGATGCCGCCGACGAACAGCATCACGGAGATCAGCGACGCGTAGCCGTGCACCGGGTTGCCGAACAGCAGCGTGCGCATCACGATGTACGCGCCGTAGACGAACGACAGCACGGCGAACGCGAGGCCGATGTAGGTCCACACGCGCAACGGCACCGTGCTGAAGCTCGTGATGCCCTCGAGCGCGAAGTTCCAGCGCCGCCATCCGGAGAATTTCGAGCGCCCGCCGCTGCGCGCCGCGCGCGTGTATTCGATGATCTCGGTACGGTAGCCGACCCACGCGAACAGGCCTTTCATGAAACGACGCCGCTCGGGCAGGGCCCGCAACGCATCGACGACCTGGCGATCCATCAGCCGGAAATCGCCGACGTTCTCCGGCATCTCGACCTCGGAGAGCTGGTTGTGCACGCGGTAGTAGAGCGCGGCGGCCACGCGCTGCATCAGCGGATCGCACCGGCGGTCGGTGCGCTTCGCGGCGACGACCTCGGCGCCCGCGTGCCAGCGTTCGAGCATCGCGGGGATCAGGGCCGGCGGGTCCTGCAGGTCGGCGTCGATCAGGATCACGGCCGCGCCGGCCGCTTCGTCGATGCCGGCCGTGAGCGCGGCTTCCTTGCCGAAGCGCCGCGTGAGATCGACGATGCGCACGCGCGGATCAGCGACCGCGATGTCGATCAGCTTGTCGAGCGTGCCGTCGCGGCTGCCGTCGTTCACGCAAACGATTTCGAAGCGCGCGGTGCCGATCGCTTCCAGTATCGGAACGGTGGTCGCGAAGAACGCATCGATCGCTTCTGCTTCGTCGTGAAACGGCACGACGAGCGATACCAACGGCTTCAGGGTGTGCCTGGACATACGTCCCCCGTGAGATCCGGTCTGCGCCGCATCGTCTGGTCCTGTCGTCGCCGGGTGTGCGAAAACGGGTCCGGATCGGCGCGTATGTTGTGTTTGTAATGGCCTCGGCGGCGTGCCGCGAGCCGGGCGGCGAGCCGTCAGATCATTCTACGCACGAATGACACGCAGGTGACAGCGCGCGCGGGTTTGTTCGGGGCGGGTTTCCGCGATGCAGCGGCTCGCCGGGGAGCGCTGCGGCGCCGGTTACGCGTGCATCCGCAACGGTTAGCATGTCGTCGGTAATGACGATGACGATGACGGAGACGGTCATGCAAGTCCAGGATCTGACAGGCGCGCGGCTGGATTACTGGGTCGCGATCGTGGAAGGCCACGAGGCGCCGCGTGCCGACGCGTCCGGATGCACGTCGATTCGCGCGGCGGGCGGCGTGCCGACGCCGTTCGCGCCGTCGTCGTCCTGGGCGGACGGCGGCCCGATCGTCGAGCGGCTGCCGTTCGCCGCGTTCGAGCGCGACGGCGGGCGGGGCGCCTGGCGTGCGGTGCTGCACCGCGCCGTACCGGCCGCGGGCGAGCGCTGCACGTTCAACCAGGCGGGGCCGACGTTGCTGGTCGCCGCGATGCGCACGCTCGTCGCGTC
The DNA here is from genome assembly GCF_016586105.1 of Burkholderia sp. E168m15. NCBI lineage: Bacteria > Pseudomonadati > Pseudomonadota > Betaproteobacteria > Burkholderiales > Burkholderiaceae > Burkholderia > Burkholderia sp. E168m15. Next base: position 861 of record NZ_BCPO01000153.1, on the reverse strand, counting down.
GACCTTTGGCGACGACGTGCCGGATCTCGATATGGCGCGGCCGCGCTGAACGCGCCCCGCCTGGTCCCGCTCAGGCCGACACGTTCCGGATGGCGATCGACGCGACGTCGACGCGGCGCGGCAGGATCGCATCCGCGGCCGCGCGATCGGCGACACGCTGCAGCACGTCGATGTCGGCGCCGCTGAGGCTGCGCTGCGCGAGCGCGGCCCGGCGCGCGATGTCGGTGGCCGCGTCGGGCGGCAGGCGCGTGAGCGACGCATAGACGCTCGCGTAGTCGGCCGGGTGCGCGAGCGCCCATTGACCGGCGCGGGCGAGCCGCGCGAGCACGTCCGCGAGCGCCGCGCGCTTGCCGCGATCGTCGAGCGTTTCGACCGGCGACGTCAGGAACGCAAGCCCCGAATTGATGCCGCTGCCGTCGCGGACGATGCGCGCACCGCGTCGCACCGCATGCCCGTAGTACGGATCGAACGTGGCCCAGATGCCGATCCGCTTCGCCTCGAATGCGGCGAACGCGTCGACCGGCAGCACGAAGCGCACGTCGACGTCGCGCGGGGCGAGCCCGTGTTCGCGCAGCGCGCCGTACAACTGGTACTGCGAGATGCTGCCGCGCGCCGACGACACGACGACGGTTTGTCCTTTCAGGTCGGCCACCGTGCGGACCGGCGAGTCCGGCTGCACGACGATGCCGAGCGACGCCGGCGAGCCGACGCGCGTCGCGACGATCCGCAACGACGGATCGCCGAGCGCGGCCGTCAGCACGGGCAGGTCGCCGGCCGGTGCGAGATCGATCGCGCCCGCGCGCTGCGCTTCGAACAGCGGCGCGGCGCCCTGGAAGTTGGCCCAGCGGAACCGGTACGGCG